>JAFGEK010000173.1 GCA_016931625.1 Deltaproteobacteria bacterium
ATTAAGCAGATGGTCGCGATTTTTTCTTGCCAACACTGATGAAGAGTTTGATATTTTAGCTAAGGAGGATCCGATTATGAAAACCGCTCCTCAAACCCCAGTCTTTAGCACGTGATCGCCAGATGTGGGCGCGTTCACACTCTCATCTTATGGCATGTGCTATAAAGGCGGGCAGAGCAAAAGGCATGGCCGAAGGTAAAGCAGAAGGCAGAGCAGAAGCAATTTTAACTATATTAGAGACACGCGGTTTACATTTAACCGTAAATGAACGCAATCGCATTCTTGAGTGTATTGACAACGAATGTTTTAATAAATGGTTACAAAAGGCACTCACGGTGGATGATATTGAAGAGTTATTTGAAAAGTAAGATAGCCACGCCACGCAAATAAACTTATATTTGCTAATAGACTATTATTTGGTAGCTGGCACTTTTTTAAGGTGGCTTTTAACACTTTTGTTAAATAACGATTGAATCAGGTTAGTTTTAAGAAAAAAATTTTATACAATGTTTTTATAATCAAGAATTTTATTGCTATTAGTTAACGGCTCGCTATTATTATGGTTATTGGCACCTATTTATATGAGAAAAAAAGTGGTGAATAGGTGAATAATAGACAGCGTAAAAACGAACACTCAATACGTCTGGGGATTACTGGCGCGACTGGCTATGTTGGTAAAAAACTTGTTGAGTTGGCAATAAGTCGCGGCTATAAAGTCGTTTGTTTATCGCGTCAATCGCACTTAGATAATGATTTATTTAATAATGTAGAAATCATTCAGGGGAATCTTTCTGATTATAAAATCATTCAACAATTCGTTTCAGAGATAGATGTTTGCATACATCTTGCTGCGCAAGTATCAGCGACTAATAAGTTTGAATACAGAAAAGTAAACATTGAAGGAACTCGTAATATCTGCGAAGCTATTAGACATACTGCTCCAACTTGCCGATTAGTTTATTGCTCAAGCGTTGCTGTCTTGCGAGTAAATCCATGGTTGCCATTTTTAAGTACTGAATATGCACGAAGTAAAAGACAAGCAACACAGTTAGTTAAAGAATATCAATATAAATATAAGTTACATGCATCCATCATCTATCCCGGATTGGTGTTTGGACCCGGTGACACAACTTTTTTTCCAAATATTATAAAAAACTTAAAAAAAGGTCGTCTCTTTTTTATTCACGGTGGCGAAAAAAATGCTCCACTAATTTATATTGATGACTTATGTGAAATGCTTCTTAGGTCTGCAATAAATCCTGCATCTGATGGCAAAGAGTTCCTTGGGGTATCACCAGGTGATATCGGTATTCATGATTTTATTAGATGTATTGCTCAAAAGATTGAAATCGAACCTCCCAAATTAAAACTACCTAAATTGCCACTTTTAATTATGGCACTATTTTTAGAAATTATATGGCGAATTATTGGTCGTACAGATCAACCACCATTATCCAGACGAGTTGTCGATGTATTATCAATAAATTTTAAAAATATTTCTAAATGGGATAACGATGCTTTAGATTGGCAACCTGCAATTTTAATAGTGAATGGTATTGAACCAGCTATTAACTGGTGGAAACATAATCAACTAAGAGATTAGTAAAAATATAGTTATGCATCGCATAAAAAATGATGCTTATGACGACTATTAATGAGACATAAGAAACATCTTGATCGCCGTCGAGTTAAAGCTATACTCAAAATTGCCGAAAATTTATGTCATGTATATAAATTTGGCAAGTAATTCATGTTTTAAATCGTTTAGCCTTTGTTTGTTTGGAAATTAACTAAAAAGGTTTAACCGATATGAAATTGTGAGGAAACCATGAGTAATCGAATCAAATGGATTCAATACAGAGGTAAACAGGTTTTAAAAGTTGATTATCAAGGTCTACGTGGAGATGAACTACTTGATATAATGGATAAGGTTCCATCTTTTTATTCAGGCCATCCACTTGGATCTGTTTTAGTTCTTACAGATGTGCGTAACACACATGCCGATGAAAAAACTATGAGTGCGATAAAAAATTTAACGAAGAAAACAAAACCCTATGAAAAAAAATCGGCGGTCATAGGTATAACAGGTATTAAAGGTATTTTATTATCAGCAGTTAAAGTTTTTGCTAGTCATAGTATCGCTCCTTTTTCTGATGAAAAAGAAGCTCTTGATTGGCTGGTAAGTTAATAAGACTAATAATATAACTTGGTCTATAATAGGCACTAGCAAGAACTACTTTATATTTAGTGCTGTTCATGCTAGCGCCAAATTTATTGTAATAATATTTAAGGAGTATGTCCGGCAGCAACAGAATATGTATCATTTACACTACGAAATGAATTTATTTTGCCTTCTTCATTTACATTAATAGTGTGAATACCTTCACAAGTGAAAGTTTTGCCTGTGGCATAAACATAAATAACTTCATAAAACTGCGAATCAACGCGACTACCTTCAGTAATCAAATAGTTAAAACCAAAATCTACATAAGTTTCAGTACCAAATAAGCGCTGCAAGAAATCCATGACGCCAGGTATGCCTAAAAATGTTCCGGCAATAGGAGTAATATCAGAAGGACCTGCAAGGATCCAAATTACATCATTTGATAACTGAGCCAGAAAAGTGTTTAAATCAACATCATTAAGTGCCTGATAAAGTGTAAGGCCAACAGTCACAGCATCAGGATAACTACTTGGCATAATGCCATCATCAGCAGGGTTAGCGACCAATGCATATTGTGGATCCATACTTGGATCAAAGGCGCTAGCCATGGCAAAGGTATTGTTAAACTCTCTGAATTTTACAATACGATTATGTTCATCGAAAAACCAGGTGTGAACAATTTCCATGCTGAAGTGTTTGTGGGTTTTTCTGACTAACCCAGACTCAGAGAGATGCACATGGATAATGTTGCCTTGGGTAACATCATAGCGCATAGCTAATTCATTGATTCGTACTGACCAGGCGAGATCAAAGAGATACTTAAGTACGCCAATACGGTGATTATAGGTGCCTGCAAAAGGCACTAAGCCTTCGACGCCTTCGACTTTCCATTCAACATTGCGATCAACTAAATTTAAAATTTTTAAAAAATCACCTTTACCAAGATAACGATAATACCGTTGTAATGTTTTGGTAGGCCCGTCGTTACCATCGAGGTCTACCGACAGATCATGAATAAAATGATTGCTGTGATGACAAGCAACGGCTTTGCGGATAGGTGTGCTTACACTTGCAGTGACCAATCCAACAATTAAGAAGCTTTGCAATAAAATTTTCATGCTGCACTCCGTACCTCTTCGGGCAATTGAAAACATCTATAATGAAGTATACCTTCAGCGAATGAGAAATAAAATGCAACTAATAATTAAAGATAGTGTTAAAAGATCTGTAAGTATGAGTATATAGCTGCATTCACGACATATTATTTATAAAATAAATTAGCTGATTGTAATAATAATTTTAAATACATAATTATCACTTTTGCCATGTATTAATTTATTATTGGGTGTTACCGTAAAAGAGACACAATCAATGGTTAGCAGTAAATTTTCACTACTATTATTATTCAACTCAATTCGCCAACAGATAATGGTTTTGCTGTTTATTACTTTAGCATTCATTAATTTATCAACTGCTCAGGCCGCTAGTGATAATAGTTTATTAAAAGTAAATTACGGTACTGATGGTTTAATTACAGGAGGGGCTATTTTAGGTTGGGGATTAACTAATTTGCTGCCAGTTGATACGCAAAATAAATGGGATAAAGAGTTACTCACAATTGATGAGAGTGTGAAGCAAAATTTTTCACCAACGGCAGCTAAATATAGTGATATTTCGTTAATAACGACAATAAGTATGCCGCTTTTAATTTTAACCAGCCAAGGATTGAATGAAAGATATTCACAAAATGCACTGCTATATGGTCAAGCCGTTGGTATTAATTTACTTCTAAATAACATTGTAAAGCACGCAATTCAGAGACCACGCCCATACGTATATAATAGTGATATTAAGGTACAAGAATACGCCAGCACTCAAGGTAATGACTCTCGTCTTTCATTTTATTCAGGTCATGCAAGCACTGCTTTTACCGGCGCAGTTGCAGGTTCGTACTTGTTTGCGGTGGCAGAGAGCAACCATAAATTAAGCGCCCTGGTTTGGGGCACTCAACTTGCTTTTGCAAGTGCTACGGCTAATTGGCGCATCAAAGCCGGCAAACATTATTACTCAGATGTATTGGTTGGTGTTATTATGGGTTCGCTATGCGGTGTAGCTATACCTTTGCTGCATCAGGATCAAACCACAAGATATCAACCAACTGCAATAGAATGGTTGGCTATGGCTAGTGGTATTAGCACGGGTATAATTTTAAGTCAGCTTTTACCATTTGAAAAAGCTTTAGCTGAACAAGATGTAGTTAATAAACAGCATCCCAGTGAAGCGCTGCTTACATTAAATGTAGTGCCAATGGTTGTAAGTCATGGGGGTGGATTGATGTTGGTGGGGGAGTTTTAGGCTATGTTTAAATCACTGAAGTCAATTAATATTTATATTAAAGGCCAAACAATTATTTAACGCAACGCAGTATTTAGCTATTTTATACTTGATAAAGTTAACTAAGTTTATTTTATAAACTAAAATAATTCGATCTTTTATTATAATGATATTCATTCTATAATTAATTATATTAACCAACTTTTAGAGCAAGCAAATGTCTATCGTTGAAATTAATTATGAGAATTGGCCCGTTTGCTATTTTAAAATTACTGGTCCTGTTGATGAGGATTTATTAGCTGTAATATTACATGGAATAGAAGAGCCTTTTAGAAGACGGGATTATAGCTATAATATTTTTGAATTAACAGAGATGGGATTAGGTACGTATGAAGTACGTCGACAATATGCCGACCATACTAAGAAATATTTTAATGATTTTAAAAAGTATTTAATTGGCGCATCAATGGTGCTTTCAAAGCGTTTAATTTATACTTTAATAACAGTTCTTTCATGGATGCAAGAATTACCGATTTTCCCCAGGCCGGTTAGTACATTAGCAATGGCTGTTAGCAATGCTGAAGAGGATTTAGCTAAAGCTGGTATTAAGTGGTCTGGGCCATTAAAGTTAAATAGTGAAAACACAATACGATATGAAAATGATTTTGATTATACTACTCCAGAAGAAGACATGAATTTTTTTATCAATTGTATAGATCAAAAATATAATGAATTTAATATGCCAATTAATAATTTTGCTGGCACCAAACACCAAAGAAAAGGACGATTAAAAACTCAAAATGTTAAACGTAATAAAGACTCAAAAGAATAAGCAATAAAAGAAATCATCTCAGCCCATCCACCCCATGGTGTGGTTTTGCAGTCATCAAAATTCAATTATATTAGGTAGTTATGAGTTTTTAACACCCTCAATTTTGCCGATCCA
>JAFGEK010000174.1 GCA_016931625.1 Deltaproteobacteria bacterium
ATGCTATAAATAGAAATCGTATAACTTCTATTATTGGTCCGCGCCGCGCCGGAAAAACATTTGTATGTTTTGAAATAATTAGTGATTTGTTAAAGCAAAAAATACCGCGAGAGAATATTATTTATATGAATTTTGAGGATGAACGTTTAGTTCCTTTAGATGGCAGAGAATTGACATATCTTCTTGATGTTCATGCCGAACTTTTTGAGTATGATCAAAATAAACAATTATATTGTTTTCTTGATGAAATACAAAATGTGCCAAACTGGTCAAAATGGGTGCGCCGTACCATAGATCAAAAAAAGAATGTAACAATTTTTTTAACAGGCTCATCATCAAAAATGTTGAGCCTTGAGATTGCCACTGAACTGCGAGGTCGAGGGACGAGCATCACTATTTTCCCTTATGCGTTTGCCGAATTTTTACGAGCGCATGGGCAAAATGAAAAATATAGTGAGAAACTGCTTTTTTTATCACAGCGAAATATTTATAAAAAATATTTTAACGAATATTTTGCCAAGGGTGGATTCCCTGAAATCATACCCTATAAAGAGTATAAAGATGTTCTTCAACATTATTATCGTACGATGTTTACTCGCGATATAGTTGAGCGTTTTAGTATTAAAAATGTGCGGCAGTTAGAAGATTTTCTAAAAATACAAATAACCCGCTTTGCCTCACTTTCATCTATAAGTAACTCTGCAAAAGAAATGAAAGATATTGGATATAGTTTAAGCAAAAATACTTTAGTTAATTATTTAAAATATGCAGAGGATATATTTCTTTTGTTCGCCGTTAAGAAATTTGATTATAAAGTGACACGGCAGATGCGAGCGCCACATAAAATTTATGCTGTTGATCATGGATTATTAAACGCCGTGCGTTTCTCTTCATCAGAAGATAGAGGTAGAATATTAGAAAACATTGCTTTTATGGAGTTACGCAGACGATTCGAAAATATTTATTATCATCGTGGGGCAGCAGAATGCGATTTTGTAGTGATGAACAAAAGTAAGGTTATACAATGTTTGCAAGCATGTTGGTCAATAGAAAACAAAGAAACTATTGAACGAGAAATACACGGATTACTTGAAGCGTTGCATGTATACAAACTTAATCAAGGCATCATTTTAACCAATCATGAATATGCTGATCTTGAACGAGACGGTAAAAAAATAGTTATACGGCCATTATGGCATTTTGCACTTAAACCTTTGGGTGCTGATGATTGAAAATTGGGGTGTTTAGGGTGCGGATTTGATGATTCAGATACAGCTATTGAATAACTATATTGTAGTAGTTTATTTATTTACTTGTTGGTTTTTTGGCTCTGATGGCATAGCAAAATGCGTATTGGGCTCCGACTTTACGACCGAGTATTCGTAGCATCTCAACGATTTGAGGGTCATTATCAGTAAGATGGCGTACATATTGATCTATCCCAGAGATACCCCAATATGGTTGTAAAAAAACACCTGCACTATCGTCGATAAGGAAACCTGCGCTCGTAAGTGCACTACACATTTCATCGTAAGTAAATTCATGGACATGATCATGCGAACAGGTAAAATCTTTATAATCTAACGCTCTATTAATCCTTAGGTGAAGACTGTCGCGATTAGGTGAAGTAACTACGTATATTCCACCAGGTTTTAATACACGAAATGATTCAGCAACGGATTTCTCCATATTTGGTAAATGTTCAAGTACTTCGCGAGCAACTACAGCATCGAAACGAGAGTCGGGAAAATCGAGTTTCATGGCGTCCATTTGCATAAATTTAACTTCTGGACGTTGACCGAAAGCAGTTTGGGCTTTTGCAACAGCAACGTCTGATAATTCTATACCGATCAATTCTTTGCAGATAGGTATACTAGGAGCAATACCGCCTGCACCACAGCCGACATCAAGAATACTCATGTTTTCAATAGAATTATTTGAAGCCAGCAAAGAATGGACGGTTTCTGCTAACTCGACAGCGCGTATTTGATCCCAAAGTATTTCAGTTTGATAAGCTTGCCCTGATGCATATAGCCCATCCATGAACGATTTAATTTCGCCCACAGATGAACCAGAAGTGAATTGTGGTGTAGATGTGGTTGGTTTTGCTGAAATACTTTCTTCAGTGGAACGCGCGGGAATATGTATAATATGAGGCCTATTAAAATGTTTTTTAATCCGTTTAAGTAATGGTCCAATTATGGGAATCTGTTTTAGCCTTTGTTTGCTAAGTGACCAAAAAGCTCCTGATTGATCTTCACGAGGTAGCCATGGTTGCACTATTTCCCAAAAACCACGAACATGTAAAGAATTTTTACCTAAATTTGGTAGAGCCCGTTCTAAAGAAAACACCACAAATACTTCGTTAGCGAATACTGGTTTCATAGTTTTTGTGATTATGCTTAGCCATTGGCGTCCAATTCTACCAATTCGTCCTTTATGAACTATGGCCCAAGATGGATTAGTATCAAAAGATTCAATTTGGCTACCATAACGTATCAATTGTTTGCTTAAGTGAATGTGAAATTCATCAGGGGCTAGAATAGGCTGTGTGGTGGTGATGTGTTGTTTGACAAATAATAAAACATCACTCCAAAATTTATCGTTTGCAGGAAATGACACCGATAACTCCTTGACTAACACATGTTTAGAGTTTGCCCGTTTACGTTCATGAATTGCAAAAAATTGTCTAACATCGCTATCAGCTTTATCGCGTAGAGTACTGATTTGGCTTCTGCTTAATGCTTGATTGCGTGCAACTGCTTTAAATTGAGAATATTCTGCGAGATTAACAGATTCGATCCACTTTCGTTCAATTGCAATATTAAAATATTCGCTACCTGGTAATGGTGTAGCTATTGAGAATCCGAATACTGATGGCTCAATTTCTTTACATAGTTCTACAGAAGCAGCTATAGTTTCAGCAGTTTCACCGACATTACCAACCATAAAAGCAGCTATAGTTTCAATGCCAGCAGCGTGTGTTAGTTTAAAAGCACGTTTGATTTCAGCGATAGTGGTATCCTTTTTAATGGTATTAAGGATATCTTGATCGCCACTTTCGACTCCATAAAATAGCATCCAAAAACCGGCGTGGCGGGCTCGCTGTAGCAATTCTTCATCTAGTAATTTTTTGCTGACCCGAAATGGTGCCTTAAAAACCATTGTTTTGTGCAAATCACGTTTTTCAATTTCATTACAAACAGCATAGAACCAATCGCGATTGACGTTCATGGTATCATCTTGAAAAAATATTTCATTAATACCATATGATTTATGTAATAGTTCTACCTCATCAATTATATTACTTGGTGAACGAAACCTTATTTTTTTTCCAAAGACCGCATGTGTACAAAAAATGCAGCGATATGGGCAACCGCGCGACGCCATAATATGCATTGATGGTGGCTTTAAAACGGGATTTGCGCCAGGGTAACGATTAAGATCACCAGCAAGATCATATGCCGGAAATGGGAGATCATCCAAATTTGCAAGGGCTAGTTGAGGTTGAGCTATGAATATTTGGTTATTATGACGATAACAAATACCATGAATATTTTCTAAACTTGCATTGGTAGCTAAGGCAGCAGCAATTTGAGAAATAACTTTTTCACCTTCGCCAATACAGCTAATATCGATCGTAGGATTTTCGATTAATAATTGGTCTTTAACAGCCGATGGATGAGGTCCTCCAATGATTATTTTCATTTTTGGCAAAATAGTTTTAATTAGTGCAGCTAAAGCCAGTCCAGCAGCCGCCTGAAAAGTATTCATAGTTATACCAACGATATTTGCGTTGGTAGCAATTATTTGTCTGCAAACTTGTTGCTCATTAAGATTATCTATATCAGCATCAATATAGTGTACCCCATAACCTTCATGTCTAAGTATTGCTGCTAATGATAATAAGCCACGTGAAGGTAAAACACTCCAAAGTGAACCTGAACCATATCTTGAATTGGGTACAATAAGAGCAAAATTTATTTGATTTGGCATTAGGCTAGGAGACCTTTACTGTAAAGTGATCAATTATTGATCGCTTGAGTACAGAGACGTAGCCATTCATTCGCTACTTGCTGCCAATTGCGTGATAAAACGAGTTTACGTGTTGTAGCTAAAACTTGAGAATATTGTTCGCGCGCATTTAAAATTATTTTTAAAGCTTTTGCTAAAGCTTTAGCGCTATAAGGGTTAACTAGTTGTACAACTTCTTTATATGAGCCAACAACTTCGCGCAGTACGGGGATATCTGAACAAACAACAGGGCAGCCTAAAGCTAAAGCTTCTAATGGTGGAAAGCCAAAACCTTCATGTAGACTGGGAAATACTAAGGCTTTAGCTGATCTATACAAACCAGCAATATCTTCGCGACTGACTCTACCTAATATAAAAACATGATCACCAATTTCTGAGTCATCAAGTAAAGTTTGTAAGCGCGGTGGCATGCCTTGGATGCCGGTAAACACTAATCCAACATTTTGCTGCTGCTCATTAATTAGTATGGCTAGTGCGCGTACTGCTAAAGCATGATTTTTATAAGGACGAAATGCACTTGGATAAAAAAAGAAATTCTCAGGTATATGATAACGTTGTTGTAGATCTTTAAAGCTGGAATATTTTTGTTCGACAATATCGTTTGGTACGGCGTGAGGAATTACTGCAGTTTTAGATCGTTCTATTTGCAATTCATTGATAAGGTCATTTTCGCGAACCGTTTCACTTAAGCAGGCAGTTATTTTTGCCTCACTTGCAATTTCTTCGGTAAGCTTAAAAAGTTCGGCATTTTGTACCGGGTCATAACCTTCAGGGTAATATCGATAAACAATATCATGGACTACTAATAATAAAGGCGCACGTAAATCTGGCTTCACCGGTAGTCCAGGATAAGGCAAAAACCAAACATCACAAACAGTATTGCGTGCTAAACGAAATATATATGCATATTCACCACCAAAAAGACTTTCACGTAATGCTTTCCAGATAGCATTTACCCAAACCGGTCCTAAGCGAACTAAATGTTTAAAGGTCAAATAGGCAATGGTGATTAGAATATCAGTTAATAAAAGGGGTGAAAGCATGGCAATGGCAAGTAGCTTAATTATTTTTGCTGATCCTATTTCACCTAAGTGAGATAGAATTTTTGCAAGTAAGGCTCGCGGTAATCGTGGTCGCATCCAATGCTCAAGTCGCAACAAATACTTGCTCGTACGAAGCAGCCATTTGGCTATAGTTTGGCGATAGAGAATTCGCAATTTTTGTAAAACCCCTATAGGGGGCACAATAACTTCAACATTAAGTCCTTGGGTATATGCTAATAGTTCATGATGTATTTTGCGGTCATTACCGTTTAGTACTAATGCAACTTGTGGTGGTTGCGGTTGTTGTGACAAACCACGTAAAAGCTGGGCAACAAAAACACCGATACCTTCAGAAGGACGTAAGGTAAAACCAAAGTCACACCAAATACCAATTTTCACTTATTCTCACTCTCTATCTTTTGCACTCTCTCTTTTGCCCCAGTACGATAATGGGTTTTGGGGTTGTTGAGTATTTGTTGTAATAATTCTTTGGCTTTTAATTTTTTACCTTTGCTAATTAAAATATCTGCCGCCCAAAATTGCGCATCATCACGATGAACATTAGTGGGATACTTTTCAATAAAACTTAAATAGCCAGTGAGTGCAACATCGAGATTACCCAAACTGCGTTCGCTGTCAGCTAAGCGCAATTGTATTTCCCAATCATTGGGAGAGGCTAAATACAATTTGCGACCAATAGCGGCAGCGTTTTTATAATCGCGCTTGCGTAAAGATGAGAAAAACTGGCGTCGTAATGAACGACGTTCATTGGTACTTATTTTACTAGGTTCAGCGTCTATGGGAGTTACATTGGTTATAGTCTTGATCGCAGCTTTAGCTTCGGACGGTTTATCTGGGGTTGCGCCTTGATTCGTAATTGTTGGTGATTTTGTGTTATCATTTGTGGGTTCAGTTTTAACTGCATTATTATCGCTTATATTTTGTTTCACTTTTTCATTTTCACTTTCAGCATTATTATTATCGTTTTGATTATTGCGATTTTCTTCAGGTTCAGCAGTAGTTGGCGGATTAGCTTGCTTAGTTTCGTTTAACGTTGACGAACTAGGAGTGTCTGTAACTTGATTAACAGCTTGATTGCTAAGGGCGAAAACTACCACAATGGTTAACAAAGTTCCGAAACTAAGGCCGATAATTCCTGCAAATATTAGAGCTTGTCGGGGTGCTTGTTTAACTATCTGCCAAAATGATGTTGGCGTAGTTATTGTTTGGGACTCTAGTTCATCATAAGTTTTTTCTTCGCTGGCGGCAGTTGATGGTGTTTCTTCAAATGATGTTGGTGCAACGCTTTCTGCTGTTTCATTTGCGAAATCACTAATCGTTGTCTCTGGTTCTATTGATGTCTCTGATTCTAATGTTGTCTCTGATTCTATTGTTGTATCTGTGTCTACATCTGTTTCTGCTGTTGTTGAGGTATTCTCTTGAGCAATCGGGATTTCATCGGTAATCGCATCATCAGCAGCTTGTTGATTATATATTACGGTATTACTATCATCAGTTTCGTTTGGTGATAGTACTAATTCATCAATATCAGCTAAATTGGCCAATGATTCTTGCACATCATCATCGGCTAACAGAACGCTCCATAAGTTTTCTTCACTGCGTTCAATTGCTACCCCTTTAAGCATTTCACGCAAGCTTGGGTAGGATTCGAGAATCGGTAAAAACTGCTCGCGGCCAAAACTTAATAAAGTAGTGCTACCAACCGCCCATACTGAAGCAGAACGAGGCTGGTCAGACAGCAATGCCATTTCACCAAAAAAGCCGCCTTCACCAATACGAGCCACTTCAGCGTCTGCCTGTTCGCGTAAAGTCACTCGTACTTGACCAGCGATAACTAGATAAAAATTATCGCCTCGGTCGCCCTGACGGATGATAAGATCACCATCATCACAAGTTTGTTTTTCGGCAATGCGCGCCATCGCATTAAGCCCGATTTCATCAAGCAGAGCCAATGGATTGCTGCCACGTTGAAAACGTTTGAGCGCAGCAATCGTAAAGACTTCTGTAGTATTAGGCGCCTTGAGTGATTTGTCAGTATTAATCGGCTGTTCTGGTATTAAACCAGGATAAGCCTCAAGCAACCATTCAATATTAAGCGGATCTGGTTGAATATCAAATTCTTGCCCTGCAGTTTCGATTTGGCCATCAACTAAAATTATCACCGGCGTACCAGGCGATTGTGAGCGCACCATGCGGGCAAAATTAACGCCGCTTAATCCCGGTAAAAACTCGCTGCAAATGACGAGATCCGGCATATCCTCAAAAAAACGCGCAAAAGCATCACCACCATCAGGAGTTGCGGTAACTTCAAAACCACGGGTTTGCAATTCAGCTACCGCACGTTTTAGCCGTTGGGTATTGCCATGAGCTATCAGCACCTTCGTTGGCATCGATATTGCTCGCCGTTTTGATGTTGGTTTTATATTATAAAGTTCGCATAAGACAGAGGCAGGTGCAATGAAACTCTTAAATTTCAGTACATTTTAGATATCAATCAATAGGCAAGCTTAAAATTGGCGATGTTTTAACAAACAATAGAATACTATTAGAGTAACCCGCCTATCTTTATTTACATCTGCTGCCCCACGTAATCCAGTAATCCAATGTGTTGTAAATAGGGCGCCATCATGTTCATCAGATTCATAAGATTGTTCATCAGAGGCACTTGAAAAAATAACAATCTCACCCGTAGTGTTTTCAGTTACATGGAGATCAAAAGCAGCTACTGGTTTGGTAATTAGGGACACCCCCTAGCTTCTTTTAAATATACGAGACAAAGCACTTTTACATTGTTGAAAAAAACTTTTAGAAAAAACTTGTTTAAGAGAAGTAGCTAAATCCTTTGATTGGTAGCCTCTGGCCTCAAGTGCTTTGCTTACATATTTTTTAAGGTGCTCGGGTTTGTATACATTAAAGTAGCTAATAATTTCATCAGCTACATCATCATGTAGTTCATTCGGGTCGTTATTTGCTAAATCAAGTTCTTGGTATTTTGTAACAATATTTCTATTATTTGCCTCAGCCAAATCAACGAACTTTTTCATGTTAATATCATTTCTCGGCTGATGCGTTTTAGGTTTATCGAAAGTAAACTTAACCGACGCACCATCAATCAGAACATCCTGATACCCACTTCCTTTTACCGCATCTACGAAAACCTGACGCATTGCTTGCGATGGTATGTCAATACATGCCTCCATAATCAACTCTTCTGGTTTTGAAAGTATTCCCCATTTAAATCCTGTAAGCCACCAATGCTTTTCTGGTCCTCTGACAAATAAAGAGTCACCATTACGTTTGAGTGTAAATGAAATCCTTAGAAGCTCGGTATTCCCTACACACTCAAAAAATTTGCTGTTATCAGGGATCATGAGAACGTTCGCCTAAAACCGCATCCCTAAGCCCTTGCTTTTCATCACTATTGTATATACCAATCTCAGCGCCTGTCTCTAAGCCATACTGGCCTTTCCACAATTCAATCATCCAATGCTTGTTGTTGTAGTGAAAGAAAAATGGCTCGCAATCAATGATAGCGCTTATTGTTATTGGAGCAGCAATATCGTAGCTGTAAGCGTAGCCAAACTTTCTCTGCCAGGCATCCATTCGCGAATAGATAATGTCTTGTTCGGGACTGTAGCAAAACCCAGCCTTCCATACTGCTTGTGCTGCTTTGTTTCTTGGTTTCCAACTCTGTGCCATCGAGTGCTCCCAATATAGCGATTAGAATAAATAGCTTGTTAGATTCTCTCGGCGGTCATCTCTTATGAATTGTTGTTAGAGCAAGCTGTTTCGATTTTCCAATCATTAAATGTGCACTGATGCACATTTTGGTCCTCCCAATAGCGGCCATCAACTCGCTGCGGTGTACAGTTTAAGTCTTCCATGAGAGCACGAGTTCCATCTTTGGTACAGATAAGTAAAACATAGGTTGTTGAGTTGAGTTGACGAAATTTAACTTTATAGTCACTTCGTAGTTCAACCAAGGTTTCGGTATAAATAGGGTCTGTATCAATGACTTGCGGTAAGGCAATGAAAAAGGAAAGATTGGCAACTTTTGTTGCAATCTCTGAGTAGTTTGGAGATCTAAAACATGCGCATGATGTTAACATGCCCATCAATATCAATACTGCAGATAATTTTCTTAAGTCCATAGATCCTGTGCTCCTTGGTCAACTCCTAAATCTAGATTCCAATTCTTGATGTAAGAAAAACAGCGCTGAGAATCATTGTTATTTAGGTCAGCAATAATTTCACCCCAGATTCTTACAACCTGCTGTACAGCTATATTGAAAACTTCTTTAAAATCAACTTTTCGCGGTGATCGCGGCAAAGGAATATCTTTGATATATTGATAGTCATTATCATCACCGCCGCGTTTGAAATCCTTTGTGGCACCATAGAAAAGTTTTATGTCATCTAAAATACGATAAAATATTGAAGGTAATCGACCATCGACCAGATTTAATGCCTTACGATACATGTTATACCATGAGGAGGGCTCTGGTGTCCCTGAATTAGGGTGATTCTTCTTAAGGGTTTTTGCCCAAAAATCCGAGACATATGATGAAAGGCTTTGCGGTAAAACGCCAAGATGATTAGCATCGATTAGTTCATTGCCAGTTACATTTTTATAAATATAGGTATCCTGAATCATCTCGCAATGACGATGATTGGTCTTGTTAAATAAGTAGGTACCGACAAGAGCCGTTACTATCGGATGAATTACGACATCAGCAATAACATGGCTTATATATCCGAAAAACCACGCTAGACATTGGGCAAAGCCCTCATCATCATTATGTTTCATAATTAGCAGATTACTAATTGCTTGATGAGCAAAAAAATGAATGTTCTCATAGTGCATTCGATCAGCCCATTCACGGTCACCTAGGCTTAGATATGGTAGGTCCGGTGATACTGCACCAATCGCAGCTATGGGTTTATAGTTAATGATCTTAACAGCAAGTGGATGCCCTGGGTTTAGGCGTGCAAATGTAAGCTGATTCGACAAAGAGGCTTCAACAATCATCCAATGCGTAAATGCTCCAGCCATGTTAATCCCTCCACCTAGCTTTGTTGTTCAGGGATCTTAAGAAATGCATAGCCAGCCGAACTGATACCGGAAATTGCAAGATACGTATTGTCAAACTCTGGCATGAAAAGTTTGGTTAATATTCCATGCACAAAGATTCCCGCCATAATACACGTCCATACCAACATTTGCAGACGATGCATGCTGACCGTTCCTTCTAATGGGTGACAATAAAGTGTCTGGTGTCTCTTTTTGAATAGTAGGATTAACATTTTCTACATTTGTTGTGGCTTTTATATTACCCGCAAACAAGCACAAGAAATAAAAAGTAAGCAAAGAAACGAAAATGAACAAATGAACTTTAATGCGGTAATCTACCTTTTTAAAATCAAGTAAATTAGCCATAGATAATATATACATTAAATTATCAATAAATGGAAATCTTATTTTTATGATGAAAATAATTATATATGCGTAACTACTCATCTTTGAATTAAGGAGTCAGAATTCAGAATTTAAAATCAAAATCAACTAAAAATCTTAATTTCGGTGCCCAGTCGTGGAAAATAAGGTTTGTGGGAATAGAAATCGATTCTAGATTTGGAAATACGCAGGTATCCTTCTGCACGATGAGATGCACTTTGGCTTCTCCAACCAAATTGCGCATTTTGCGCATCGCTACTTCAAGATGTCGGTTGATGATTTTGTGAAGGTAAAGTCTCTTTAGGAATTCTCCAAGGGGCAG
>JAFGEK010000175.1 GCA_016931625.1 Deltaproteobacteria bacterium
AGAGAGTTTTACGTAACTCCTCGTCATTCCTACGAAAGTAGGAATCCAATTCCGATAAAAGTGAAAAATGAGACTAAGAGTCAGCTATAGCCTGAGCATACTCTTGACCAAATGCTTCATTATCACCTTGGTCAAACCTAGTTTTCTTACGTAAAAATTCTTGCAGACTAGTCTTTTCTTTTGCTTCAATTTTACGCCATAACGAATTTGACAGTTCAGTATACTCAATGGCCTTTTCTTCTGCCTGATGCAAATACTTATCAAATACTTCTCGCGAATTTTTTAAATACGTTTGTTTTTCTGATTTATTAACATCACTATTTTTTGCTAAGCTATTAGATTTAATCTTTCGTATTCTAACACCAGAAGCATTTGATTTTTGTAGTGTTGGCACCCAAAATGATTGTATTGACTGCCTACCGTCTGCCGCATAACTTTGCCAACCTTTAGGAGACGCACTTTCTGTTTGTGTGACTTTGGTAGTTTTATCAGCTGACTTTACACCAGTGTTGACAGTTTGAAACGGCTGTAGTGGTATAGGTATTAGCGGCCACGCTGATTGCTCAACCGCCGGTGCTTTTGATGCCATTATTAATAAATCCCTCCCACCAGAAATGTCTCTCTATATACCCACTACTTAATATTATTGGTTGTCGTTTTTTTGAATTTTAACTTTTAATTCTGTAGCACCATTAAATAAACAAACCCTTAAATAACATTCTACTCTGGATTGGTTTGTGCCATTAGATATTTGCTTAATATTTATAGGCAGTTAATGTCGTCTGGCACCGTTTGAGCTTGGATATTATTTATCTCAGCATACTTTCATTATTACTAATTATTAATTTTTGCGACAAACACAAAAAAGCGAGCCTTAAACATGCATCTAAAGTGTTGGGGAAAAGCATTTCTTCAGTCAAAGAAAAGACCAAGATAGTCAAAGAACGTCGACATAAATATCTTGTAGATATTATGACTCAGAATGGCTGGCTAAATCCTGACTGCTGTAAAACGATTAGAGACTTAGTTACAACTGCACGCAATGAGTCATCTTCTTTTTCTAAAATGTTTTCAGGATTCGGAATATTTACCGTCAGCTGGGTATCCGCCATGTTTGGTGCCTTCGCCTCAGTTGCTTTACTTCTTGCCGAAACGGAAAAAGCACCTCCTAATTTAGGTGATGCTGTCTTTCAGCTATTTATTAACGGGTTTCAGGTCATCTTGTTGATTGTAGTTATCAGAATCATTGCAACTCAAATATATGAAACACGTTATCCCAAAAAACGCCGATTGATTCTTCTTGACTCATTGCTGCAGGATATCGTTTTACTCGCCGAAGTATCGGAGCATAGAAAAAACAAGAGAGGCAGGTGAAAATATATTATTTTTATATAAACAAGAAAATTGAACAATAAAAATATGCTATTTAATAGTAAAACAGAGATTACACATCACAAAAATTATAATGGATTAATTAATGAATAATATAAATGGCAATTCACGATTCATTGGGTTCATCGATGAATGTGGTGATCATTCAATGCAAACAATTGATCGAGATTTCCCAATTTTTGTTTTATGCCTTATTATTGTTGAACGCCAAGATTATGCTTGTTCAATCATACCAACTATTGCCAAACTAAAGCTCAAATATTGGATACATGAAGGAATAAATCTTCACAGCAGAGACATTAGAAAGGCAAATGGCCCGTTTGCTTTTCTAATGAATAAAGCCCAAAAAGAGCGTTTCATTGAAGACATTAACGCTGTTATGAAGGATGTAAAATGTAATATTTTTATCGTTTGCATTAACAAAAACAAACATATCACTAAGTATGAACATAATGCTGAAGATCCTTATGAATTAGCACTAAAAATGTGCATGGAACGAGTATTTTATTTCTTAAATCAAGAAAAAACTTTTGAGCTTCCCATAATAGCTGAAGCACGAGGTAAAAATGAAGATGGAAATCTTGAAAAGGCCTTTTATAAACTGCTTACATGCGGCACTGACTACATATCAGCGCAACAATTCAAATCACTTAAATGCCCTCTAGTATTTAAAGATAAACGAACTAATATAGTTGGGTTACAATTAGCAGATTTAATAGCTTATCCATGCTCAAGACATATTCTTAGACCAGAGCAACCAAATCGTGCGTTCGATATCATTGAGCCTAAAATTTATAACAATGGTAAAGTACGTGGATGGAAAATATTCCCTTAAAACAAAAATGGTCGGCTCCAGTAATTACCAGAACCGACCACCGACCGAGAATTCCCAGTCCATAATTATAATGATATATCGATAATCAAAAGTCAATGTATGTTCTTTTAATAAGGTTGATAACGACCAACACCAAGAGCGCAATTACTGTTCGCCATGGTGAAGGTTTATTCATTCCGCTATGGGTCATGGTTCAACATCAATGGTTGATAAGGTCTATGGCAAGTTCACTACAGAGGAGCTAGGTGCACTAATGCAACGTGCCATTAGTGGCACACATATGGCACAGACATATGCGGATCAGATGGATTCTTCGGACTTATTGGACGATAGCGATTCAGAAAATGTATTGAAAAATCAAGATCTACTGGTGGGTCGTCAGGGAATCGAACCCTGGGCCAGCGGATTAAAAGTCCGATGCTCTACCGACTGAGCTAACGACCCACCTACTTGTGAGGCGCGCAAATTAGCGATGACAGCAGCATTCGTCAATAACTTAATGATAATATTTAAGAAAAAATTACAAATAATCGTAAAACTTCTCTAGCACCGACCTTCAAAATACCGTTATAAATTTACAGATAGAAAGGCTTATCTGGTTCCTGCTAATGTACCGTATACAAAGATCGCATATTATTTTGGCAGATTTAAAAAGGAATTTATATGAATTCAGCCATAACGCATCGCGGTATTTGCTTGCTATCAATTATGTTTGCAATAGGTATTGGTATAAATGGCTGTAAATCAAAGGGCAAAGCCAAGCCTAAGGCAGCTCCAACTACACCTTTATCCAAACCTCCCGATTGGGTAACTCACCTCAAAATTAATGCTAATGAACTCTGTGGTATCGGCGTTGCTGGCGCTGGTTTTGATGAGTACTCACCTCACCCCAAACGCTTATCTCGCGAACGGGCTATCCGCAATCTTGCTGGGGTGCTTGGCACCAATGTCCTTGAAGCTATCGTTGATAAAACTACTGATTATTCGCAACATATTGAAATCGCTAGGGGTTTGCACATAGATGATTCTACTGTAGACCTTATTGATCAATTATCAAACACTGAATACTGGCTTGACCGTGACGCGGTGGGCCCGTTTGCCCAGCAAAACTTCACCTATGCGTATACTTGCGTTGATACAAACAAAATCGCGCTTAAGTTAAATCTTGACCCCAACAAGTTAAAAAAACGAAATAAAGCTAGACCTCCGGTTAGCCCTGAGAAAACACCTAAATGGATAACAAAAACCGGTAAGCAACCTGGCGGTCGCCTCTGTGCCGTAGGTTTTTCGATGCCTACTTTTTTTGCTGATAATACCTTTGAAGCCGTTGTAGAAGACATTCGTTCTCAATTAGCTGAAGTGGTTGAAACCCTAGTCTCACAATATACTGAAGAGATAACTAGCAACCGCAGTCAAACCATTAAAATGATGACCGTTGCCACCACCCAAGCCATTTCAAAAGGGGTGGTGGTAACAGACTTTTGGTATGATCGTGATGCTATTGGTCCACAAAAACAACAACGCAGCACTTATGGTTGGGGTTGTGTGTATCCGGTTGACATTATGAAACAAAGTATTGCTGCTATTGAAGAAAAAATGCCTGAAAAAACAGTTGCTAAAGTTCGTGAACGTGCGGCTCATGCCTTTGAAGACCTCGACGCTGAAATTGCCAAACGCGAAGGCCAAAAATGAAAAAACTTTTAGTAGTTATTAACGATACTATTGCACTCTGTTGCAACTTGATAGAATACCATTAAACTATGACGTCAATGACTCAACCAAATACTAATGGCGCCTCAGATAGAGAACGTGCCGAACAATTACATCAAGCATATCGCAATATTCAAAACGAAATCGCTCGTCGTGTCATAGGGCAACACAATGTTATTGAGCATTTGTTAATCACCCTTTTTGCTCGTGGGCATGGGTTGTTTGTTGGTGTACCAGGCTTAGCTAAAACTTTACTAATTCAAACTCTTGCCGATGTACTTGACCTAGAGTTTAATCGCATACAATTTACCCCAGATCTCATGCCGTCTGACATAACTGGCACTGATATCATTGACCAAGACGCCAACGGACAACGCGCTTTTCGTTTTGTAAAAGGCCCGGTTTTTTGCAACTTATTACTTGCTGATGAAATAAATCGAACTCCACCAAAAACTCAAGCAGCGCTACTGCAATCAATGCAAGAACTGCGGGTAACGGCTGGTGGTCACACTTATCCATTACCGCCACCATTTCACGTTTTTGCTACGCAAAACCCTATCGAACAAGAAGGCACTTATCCGTTGCCTGAAGCACAGCTTGACCGTTTCATGATGATGCTAAAGGTTGATTATCCAAATTTACACGAAGAAGCTGAGATTGTTCATCGTACAACCTCATCTGAGTTTACTACTGTTCGCAAAGTGCTTAGCCCAGCAGCAATAAACGACTTTCAAAATTTAGTACTGCGTGTACCAGCATCTGAACCTATTGTTATGCTTGCCGTTAGTATTACCCGCATGTCTCGCCCAACAGACGCTAGTGCTCCTGCTGAAGTTCACGAGTTTGTTTCATACGGAGCCGGGCCACGCGCCGCACAGCACCTCATGCTTGCGGCTAAAGCCAGGGCTATTCTTGACGGTCGTCCAGCAGTTGACAGTGCTGATATTAAAACATTAGCACACCCAGTATTACGCCATCGTATTCTCACTAATTTTCATGCTGAAGCACAAAAAGTCACTGCTGATGATATAATTAATCGCATCATCGAAAAAATTGAAACAAAACGATAAATATTCATAGCGCGGTATCTTTTTAAAAAATACGACGATAAAAAACCTCTAACAGGATTATAATAGGGTTTAGAGTCGTCGAGATAAAAAGGGGCATGATAGTGAGTGAAGGTAACCACGTTGACACAAATACAACGAATTTAATTGGCGCTGCCTTACTCGCCGAAATTGAAAATCTACAACTACGTGCCCAACTTGCGGCTCAAGGTGCGCTTGCTGGCATGCATCGTTCAATTCGTCGTGGTACTTCTATTGAATTTAGCGAACACAAACTTTATTCTCCTGGCGATGATATCCGGCATATTGATTGGCGCGCTTACGCAAAAACCGATCGCTACCACATCAAACAGTTTGAAGACGAGACCAATCTTACACTCGAAATATTACTCGACCATTCTGGTTCTATGCGTTTTGCCAGCGATTCATATTCGCAAAAAATTGACTATAGTCGCACCATCGCTGGTGCCTTAAGCTATTTAGCCCTACGTCAAGGTGATGCAGCAGGATTGTTTGCTTTTGCTGATAAAGTATCCGTTGAATTGTTACCACGAGCAGCTAGTACGCATTTACTTGAAATACTCAGCCACTTAGTGCGCTTAAAGGCAGAGGGGCCAACTCAAGTTGGAGCTTGCCTTAATCGCTTTGCGCAATCTCGACGTCGCCGCCGGGTAATTTTTATAATTTCTGATCTTTTTGACGCTGACCCTAGTCTATTTACTGCTCTACGTCACTTAGCCGCCAGAAGACACGACATAACGCTTTTGCATATTATGGACCCAGCAGAAATTAACTTTCATTTTGAAAATCCATCAATATTTGCATCATTAGAAGATGAACGTCGCTTGTTTGTACATCCACGTACCCTGCGTAACGCCTACCTTAATGAAATGAAAAAATTTCTAAATAAAACTGAGCAACTATGTAATGAAGCGCGAATTGATTATCACCATATTATAACTTCAACACCACCGGAACAAACTTTAACGCAGATTTTGCATAAACGCGAAGCTAGAGTTAGCTTGCGTCGTAATGTGTCGACTCCGGTAATAGTGCGTGAACAAACGTGAAGATAGCACTACGTTGGCAAACACTGTGGCCATTAGCAATAACTATTATTATAGTTTTACTGCTATTGGTTTTGGCAGTATCAGACCATCTGTGGTTGACTCAAAAAATAGCTGAAACAAATCAAATTCGCACAAATCTCGAACGCGTAATTGCTCGTCTTGATGACCGTCATCAACGCACCATACGCCGCGCTAATGCCGCAGTATTAGAAAACCAACAAAATACTCGCGAAGCTATGTTGGCTTGGGCATCTGAACATTACCTCAAAGAAATGGAAAGTTACGGCAATAAAGCGAGTCAAGCCATAATCTCGGCACACATTACCGATACCGATTCACGCCTGCGTTCACACCGCAACCGTCTTATCTCTCAAATCAAACTTATTCTTAATCAAGCACGTAAAGTTGCTGATGCGCTTGATTCTCTATTAATTGCGGTCAACGAAAACGATGATGATACTATATTAGCTGCAACGCAAAAATTAGAACGTGCTGACCGTTCGATGGATATTCTATTGCACACTACCGCAGCTTTAACCCGGCAATTAACTGCTTGGCAAATAGCTTATACTCTAAATACCACACGAACTATACCTTGGTTAGTCATAATCATAATTGCATTATGGATCCCAATCTCATTTTATTTAGCCATACGTCCTCTCAATCGTATCTCACAACTCACCCAAAATAAAATCGCAAGTCAACCTTTATCTATAGAAGAAGACAACTTACAAAAACGACTTATTGATATAGACAATCAACAAGAAGCGCAAAGCCGTCAATTAGCCGAACGTATGCATGAAGCGGAACGCAATACTATAGTTACTCGTCGTCTTACCCAAGAATTAGCATTGTTAAAACTTTATAATGAAAATCTGGTTAACAGCCTGCGCGCTGCAATCATAGTTACTGATATAGAATTAAATTTACGTAGCTATAATCGTGCCGCCAAATTATTGCTTAATATTAGTGATGATGCAGTTGACTCAAACCTGCTTGAACAAACCATCTTTCATGCACTAACCAAACAATCACGTGATGCTAAAAACGAATTACTACGTGCCATAAGTGAACGTTGTACACTCCATTACGATGCTCTACCTTATGCTTTAGCAACCGGCGAAATACTGCTTGATTTAGTTATTGCCCCTTACATGAATGAAAGTGGTGCTGCACGTGGTTTGCTCTTCGTTGCCGACGATGTCACCGATACCATTAATACTAAAAACCAATTGCTCGCTGCCGAGCGCTTGGCTGCGGTAGGTCGCTTATCTGCTCAAGTTGCCCATGAAATCCGCAATCCTTTAAGTGCTATTGCTTTAAATGCTGAACTATTGGGTGAAGACTTTGCTGCTGAGCTAGGTGAACCAAAACGCACTGAAGCTTACAAACTAATAACTGCTATAACTAACGAAATTGAACGTCTAACCGAAGTAACCGAAGGTTATTTGCATCTTAGTCGGCTTCCGCGTCCGAATTTACGCGCTACAGACATCAATCAATTAGTAAGCGACTTAGCAAGCATGTTACGTGAAGAAATGAAAGCTTACAAAATTGAGATACAGCTTGAACTTGATACACCACCACCTTTAGCTTATGCTGACTCAGGGCAACTACGGCAAGCACTACTCAATGTAATTCGCAATAGCCGCGAAGCAATGCCTAACGGTGGCGTTATTTACATTAACACTTTCGCTAAAACTTCTACCAACCAGGTCATAATTGACATTTGCGATACTGGCACAGGTTTTTTACCTGATGTTATCCGACGAGTTTTTGAACCATTTTACTCAACCAAACAAGCTGGTACCGGTTTAGGCTTATCGCTTACCCAACAAATAGTTTTAGAACATGGCGGTAAAATCAATATTGCCAATACTGCATCTGGTGGGGCTAAAGTTTCTTTGCTGTTAAAAGCAAGCACAGCTAAAACCACAAACGATACAGATGACTCTAAACTTAACCTTACCTAACAGCATAAATGGATTGTAAAAAAATAAATCAATGTCTTAGGCGACAAAGCTTTTTTGCATATATGCAAGCGATATCCAAGTAATTAGTTGTACAATTACATGTACAATGATATAAAAATAGGTACACATAAATAACTTGGAGGAAAATTATGCGTGCTGCAACCTTGCATGTAAAGATCGATAAACAGTTCGCCCAAAACCTTAAAGACTTGGCAGATAAGCGTGGTCAATCAGTGGGTGAATTAGTCAGACAGGCCCTAGGTGCTACCTATCAGTTAGATTTATTAGAAATTACTAATCGACAGCGTCAAGGTTTAGAAGCCTATCGTGGCGGTTTTATTAGCCTGAGCAAACTTGCCGAAATTATGGGAATGCATATTCTAGAGTTACGCACTTGGTTAAACGAGCACGCGATTTCGCAAAATAATTGTTTTGAAGAAAAAGACCCGCACTATGCCTAAAAAAACCAAGTCGCCAAAATCACACCAATATTTTTTCGATACTATGGTAATATCAAATTTTTTATTAACTAACTCTGAGATAGTATTAATCGATCGCTACCAAGGCCATGCTTTTATTACGCAGCAGGTTTATGATGAGTTAGTGGCTGGAATTGCTCGCGGTTATAACAAACTAACAGCAATTGATAGCTTGTTAAACAAAAATATCTTTATGCTGATTACACTTAGTGAAACAAGCCGAGCACTATATCGAGAATTGCTAACAGTATTAGGCCCGGGTGAGGCTTCCTGTATCGCATCTGCCATTTTAAAAAACGGCGTGGTAATAAGCGACGACCGCGCTGCCCGAAACATATGCAATGCCAAAGGCGTACATTATACTGGCACCATCGGTATTTTAAAAGCGACTATTGTCGATAAACAACTGTCATTAGAAAAAGCCGAGGATATTTTATATCGCATGAAATTGGCAGGCTATTACTCTCCCATTTTACAACTTAAAGATATCTTGTGAATTAGGATATCCCTTAAGTATATTCTTGCGCTATCTCGCCAGCTTTCCCACCCGGGTGCCTAAAACAATAACCACATATACTGTATTAGGACCAAGTTTTATATGCTTGCCTTGCGCCATCGCAATACCAATAGCATTTGCCGCAGAAATAATTTGCTTATCATCTGCATAACTAAGAGGTTTGCTGCGAGCGCCCCACAATACTGCTACATCGCGCAATCCATACGCTAGGGGGGCTAAAATTGCATCAATCTCTGTTTTGGGAACTTGACCTTGTCTCCTAGCTAATTCTTGGGCGTACTGTTGGGCAACTTCCGTTAACACCACGTCTACGTTTAGTTTGCCTACTTTTGCTTGCTCACGTTTTTGTTCTATTGCTGCTAGTAACTTTAAACTTAATGCCTCAAGGTCTATTACACCTTTTTGCTTAACCAATAGTTCTACGACAAAAATCTCTAGTGGTTTTTTATCTGCAGGTTCAGAAAATGCAACCGCAATACCTGCATGAGTGATCTCAGAATTTAATATATTTGAACGCTGTATCGGATTTAATAATAAGCTTTCTTTAACAGCGGCTATAGTATTAGCTTGAGTTGAATTTTGAAATACCAAATTTGAAATTATGCCAACGCTCCGAAGCTTGGTAATAACATCAACTTTATTATTGGTTTGCCCGTTTGTTTGCTTAATAAATTTTTGTTCAAGTACTTTTTGCGCGATGGCTGATATGTTGTTATCATTTTTTAGTTTTGGCAAGCCAACTAAAGTGCGTTCTTGTTGCAACGACTTCCATAACTCTATTTCAACTTCGTTTATAGACAACTTATTTTTTAAAGGTTCTGGCAGTAAAAATGAAGTTGGTAAATTTTTGCCACATGCTATTGGCATTGTGGCTATGGTTTTTTCTGTGTCTTTTTGTTCAAGCAGAAATTGAACAATTATATCGCCAGGTTTGTCACTGCAAATAACCTCAGCATCAAATGGTGTATCGACTGGAGCACTTACTCTTGTTAGTTTGCCTTGAACATCTGAAATTAAAACGACTATTTGCTGTTCACCTATAGCCGTCTTATTTGCTGCATTCGTTTTAGTATCAACCAACTTGGTTACCAACACCTGGCGCTCTTTTACATTTGGTGTAAAAGCAATTTGACCTTGAAGTATTGCTTTTGTTTTTAAAGCCAAATCACGCGGGAAGGGCTTTAATAACAAACGACGATTGAGCATGACTAAGACTACTGCAGTTTGTTTTGTGCCAATTGGAATGGTAGCTAAACCAAAATGAGCAAAATCCATTTCACTTGCAATATCATTAATACTATCACTAACACGACGAGCAATTTGTTGCGGCTCTATTAACTCCATAGTATTGGTAAAAACCTGCAAAGAGGTTTCAGGTATACCAAAGTAGCGATTTAAATTATCAGTTATTATAGGTGGTGGCTTACCTTGATTGTTATCCCAACCAGTAAGGGTCATAGCAACTTGGCATAGCTGCTCATCAAGTTTAGCATGTACTTTATTTTGCAAAACTGCCTGTACCACCGCATTTTGTGAGCAAGCAGCATTAATATTAGTCGGTCCGCTATAGTTTGTTGCTAATGGTATGGTCGGGATAAATTTGTCAGCGTTTACGACCCCGGGTGCAGCTATATAGTTATTAGCGTGGTTAGCACTAACACTCGCACCGCAAGCCGCTAATAAAAATAAAAAAGCTAAAGAAAAAATAATAATTAATGCTTTAGCTTTTAGTGGCAACATAAGCTAACGCATGGTGCTTGCAAGAAGCTGTTGTTGCTGCTGCTGTAAAATTTGCGTTACTGCCTGGGTTTTTGTAGCAGCTAGCTCTCTTACAGTTTGATTCGGTGATTTTGCTAATACACCAAGTAGTTGCGAAAGCTCTTCTATACGATGTGCTTGAAATAAAGCATCAATATAAGCATTTGCCAATCTCGCATCGTTAATCATTTTAGCTTCATGAGGTTGTAGCAGTTTTACTATCCTTTCAATATCTCCCTCTTGGCTATAAATTGCTGTCAAACTAAGCAAGCTTAGTACATCTGTAGCGTTGCGTGCATTTGCCTTCTTGGCCCACTGTTTAGCTTTTTCACGTGTTTTAGGGTCATTAGGGTCACGTGAATAATACATTTGCATTGCAAAATATGGAGCAACACTCTTTTGAAACTCTGGTTTTTTTGCCATTGTTTCTATTTCGGTTGTAGCTCGTGATTCACCTTCAACGGCAATAATGCTTTCAAATAATGATCCCCAAGCTTCTACACTTTCAGGATCGGTAGAAATTGCCTTCTCAATTAGACTGCGCTCAGCTGCACTATCACCACGCATTTTACTTAATTGCGCTAAAAGCAATATTGGCATCGGACTTTTGGGCATTAATTGTTGCGCACGTTTAAGCGATTCTTCGCTTTTATCGAGTTTTTGCAATTGCGCTTGTACCATTCCTAAAGCTTGCCAATCTTCACCTGCAGCACTGGGAAGACTGGCTAACTTTTCAATAACTTTTTCTGCTTGTTCAAAACGCCCATAGTTCATAAGTATATTAGCAAACGAACGCCCTAGATTGATATCTTGTGGATTTTGATTCCATCGTTTTTGTTGTTCAGGAATCAAATCATCGAGACCAATAGATACTGGACGTCCATTTTCATCTTGCACTTGTACCGCTGGGCCATTAAAGCCAAGTAAGTCCCACATCTGCTCTGGTGTAATAATTATTGGGCCTTTTTGTAGATTATCTATTAATTCAGTTTTTGGCTTAGTAATTGGTAAAACTACTAATGCGCCTGGTGGTACACCCTGCGAAAAAGCTGCCGCAGGTGCAATTACTGCAGCGCCGCCTGAAAAAACTTGCCTGTTTTGGCCAGAATTAATATTTGATGATGTTGCTGATCCGCTTTGAGCCATTGGTTTTGCTGATTTATTTGTATTTGTATTTGTAAATTTTGGATTAATAGCCACAGTATTACTCCTTAAGTTTTTAAAATAGCGCTATTAAACGCATATACCTGGTTAAGTTGAAGAAAGATAGCAGTAGCTAATTCTCAAAAGCAACTGGAAATAATCATTATATATTTTTGGGCGTGTTCCTGATTTAATTCATCATTTATAGAAATTATTCTAACTCGCTGTTATAACGAATTTTATAATAATTGGTTAAATTTTACGTTAATTCCCCAAAATTACTTAAAAAAGTAAGCAACTAAAACATCATCTATGACGATATTCACTTATGCTCATGATTTATTCTCGTGGTATAATTTTAATAATGGTTTTTATTGCTTGTAGAGTTAATTTATCACTATATGAAAAAGTATCATTTTTATTCATCTGTGCTACTTAAATTAAGTAGATAGAATATAAGGTGCAACTCATGACAATTAAAAGCTTTCATGATGCCAAAAACATTACCAACGATGTTCCTGAGTTATTAATAGATCATTTAAAAAGAGGCCCTAATGGTTTATTTCTCTCCGATGCCTCGCTTTTAGAGTTAAAAGGCCAATTGCAAGTGATTAAAACAGACGAAATATTATTTGCAATTGCCAATGAGCTGCTTGTTTTTTCTGGTGTTTTACTTAAACAGCAAAATTCTGTTTATGCAGCAAATCAGGTGTTTGATTTATTTGTAGCTGTTGCAACAACTCTTGGCAAAATGGCTCAGAGTAATATAGCCGCAAAAGAAAAAGTTGATCGTTTGCATGCCATGGCCACCGCTCAACGTAACATTTTTGATAAAAAACCAGCAACGTTTGATGCCCTGCAGACGATAACTGCAAGTGGATTCGGTATAAGGAATCAAAACAAGTGAAGTAATAAGCTCATTGAGCAGCTTATATATATAAGGAGATACTAAGATGGCTGGCGAGATTATCGAAAAACCAAGAACGGCAACAGATTTAATAAATAATCTAAAAATTTATATCGATGATAAAAATTTTGATAAAGGCGAGCGAAAAACCTTTTTGCGTGATTATAGAAGATTAGCCGATAATCAACGTGACGCAGCGAAAAATGCAGCTAATAGTTTGATCGGTCAATATACTGATCCGGTTAAACTTGCGTATATTAATGCCACCATTACTACATTATCAAGTGAAAAAGCAGATAACAGAAAAGCAAGTAGGGATTTACTAGTTGAAGAAATTCAATATCAGATTAGTCTTATCTCAACCGCTGATAAACAAACTGTAGATAACTCAAATAATCAAAAAGTAAAAGGGGCAGAAGCAGCTAGTTCACTAGATGTCAACTCAGCAAAACATCTTGTTGCATTAATAAATGAACTCAAAACTCATATGAATATTGCAGGGGCTGATGTCTATGGTTTCGCCCCCGTAGAACACTTCGGATTATATAGCCGAGCTCAATTCGGCAGTATAGTTGAACATATGGTCGCGCTAATGCCCGAGCATACTGATATAATGAATGCCGAGCTAGGTATATTAAAAGAACAGGCAAATGCAGCCAAAAAACCATTCGAAGATAAAGCAAATGAACTAAAAAATCTCATAGGTGAAGAGGAGAAAAAGGTTGGCACCGAAGCAGAAATAAAAGAGCTGCAAGATCAGCTTAAAGAAGTAACTGCAAAAATTAGTCTAATAGATAATGATTTGCATGCGCTTAAAGAACTCAACCGATGGCTTAAAAACGATAAACTGGTTCACAATCTAAAATATGAAATCTCTAAGAATAGATTTGATATTAAATTCAATTTGCACGCTTCTTATCTATTATCTTTAGTGGATAATTTTATAAAAGGTGAATTTAAACCAGTTGGTCGCTCTAATGGGCTTTTTGGTATCAATAAAGACGAAGATGGAAAACTTTCGCTAGGTCAAGCGCCTTCTGTGCATCTAAATACTGCTAATGGTACTCAACAAACTACCCTCATTCCCCCAGATTGGTTGCTTGAGCTTCCTGTATATTTTAAATTTGGCAGCAGTTTCAGAGTTGATGATCAGGGTAAGACTGTTGACACTGCTGAGTTAATGATAAAACCCGCAGCTTGGAAATGTCAAAACGATAAAAAAATTGGATTTCAAGTTTCTGACTGGACCGTAAAAATCGACGTTTTGGGTTGGATGTTACAAGCTGGCTCGTGGAATAATTTCCGTGACCCATTTTATCGCTATGACTGGGGTGATGATTTCCTTATGAATCAAATGTGGGAGAACGAGCAATTTGGTGGCAAGGTAACTACACCAAGTGTATCGCTGCCAATTTCTAATGAATATATAGATAAGCTTACTGCGGTAAAAGATAAAGCAAATAAATCTTTTAATACGTCGCTCAGTGATGCCATTAAAGCTGGTGCTACTCCAGAACAACTGATAAATGCTGGCCTTACTGTAAAACAACTAAAGGATAATGGTTTTACTATAAATCAACTTCTTAGCGCTGGCGTTACTAAAAAACAACTGATGAATGCTGGCTTTGATGTAAAACAAATAAAACAAGTTATAGCTAATGGTGTCACACCAGAACCTCCTTTACAATTAACAGGAGACGCAGCAACTCAACTCAAGTATTTATTAATAGCTGTCAAAGATGATAACAAAACAGCAGTTGATGCTGAACACAAGCTAGCGCGTATGAGTTGGTTGAAAGGCTTTACAGCTAAAATTTCTGTTGATATCGGCAATCGTGGTCCAACAGACCAGCCTTTTATTAAAATTGAAAAACCTTTTGGTGCATTGCAGCTATTTATATCTCACGGTAAAAACATGTTTACACTTATGGGCTATTACCAAAAAGGTGCAAAAGATTTAGAGTCTTTAAAAGCTGAATCGTGGGAAAATCCAATAATGAATCAACCGCTTGTGGGTGGAGTACTCGCACTTGAACATGGTCCGAAATGGGATAATCGTTATGCCTATATCCAATTAGAGCATAATAGATCAGCCCAACCACACGAAGGCTATGCGTATGATTATCGCAATTATGCAGCATCAGCTGGGCTTTCTTTTAAAGGCCTTGATTTTTTAAATCCAATATTAAGGACTACAGATAAGGATGGTAAAAATCATTATTCTCTAGACTTCTCTGGCAAAAATAGCTTGGTTAGCTATGCTCGATTTGAACATATAAACTACAATTTACCAGGTACTCATAAACCTGGATATTTGGCAAAGCAAACTACAGTATCTGGTAAGTTAGCTTATGATATGCCGTTAAACGAACAAATACACTTAACACCAATGTTTGGTGCACAAGTGTTGACTGACTCATTTGCTAAAGCAAATTTAGATTCTAAAAACATATGGGAATGGGTCTGTGGTGGCGCATTGATGGCAAGTTTCTATGGAGCGTTTGAAAACTCTCTGCAAGTACAAGCTGCTATCGGCTGGAATGCTTACGATATAAATACCAAAACCTCACATCTAGCTACTTATCAAAATCAAAGTCACCTAACCTGGAGCCCAATATATAACACTTTATTTGAATATGGCGGACCATTTATCGCAATAAATATGCGAGTATACTTTGAAGGTCTATTTAGTCTATTAAAGCAGCCTTGGGATAGACAACCAAGAAAATAATAAATCCAAATTATTAATCTCACTTCTCGCAAGCAGCATGGCTGGCGTGAAAACGCCCGCCGTGCTGCTGCGCAAGTTTTTCAAGTCGTTCTAATATATCTTTTTTTCCGCAAGTATCTATATAGTTAAGCAGCTTCATTAATCATTGCTAGAGCACAGCGCTCAATAATGGCCGCTTTGTTTAATTTATCGCTGTATCTGCGCTTGCTATTTAATAAGGCATAAATAGAAGCGTCAGCCTTGCCCTTTTTACTATTTTTATAGGTATAAAAACCACGGCCATTTTTGCGACCTTGGCGATTACCATGCAACAAAGCTGCTAAGGCATTGGGTGGTTTAAAATTGCTTACTCTTTAAATTGTTTGGTGATAGTTTTTGCCAATTCATTCATTTTATTGAAATAAAGCGGAAGCAGCTCATAGATATCAAGGGCAGATTTTGCATCATAGGTATGTACCATACGATTTCTGGCCTTAAGCATATCCAACCAAATTTGCTCGTCATCAATCCATTGCTGGCGAAAAGCTTCTTTTAAAGCGCTCATTGGCGAAAGAACCGTTAATATTCCATAATACTCGCTCAGTTCTTTAATGGTCTTCCAAGCCAACTCGAAACTAAATTCAAAATATTGTATGCATCCGGCTTTAATCAATTCTTGTTGCGCCGGTTGCTGTAGTGCCTTTTCAAATTCGTCCAAGGCCTGATTGAACGATTTTAGCAGAATCATAACCTTCATATAGCACCTTGTTGTTTTTCAATACTTCTGCGCGCAGTTTCAACGAAGCGCAAGCAAGGTCCACCAAATCGAAACCATATAACGTATCGATATTATCCAACGATTCTAGTATATCATGATATAATCTCGAATCCAGCGCTGTCGGCCCAATGATTGCCAAGTCAAAATCACTGCGCTCTTTCGCGCTATTATTGGCCCGCGAGCCAAAAAGCAATACCTTGAAACCAGCGAGCTTTGGCCCGAATCCAGCCAAGACTTTACGGATTTCGTCTAGTATCTCTTGCTCGCGATTCACTTAAAGCTCCAACTTGCAGAACTACCGATTTATAGTATGTCATCGAAAATTACCCTAGCCAAATCGAATTAAATTTCGGATTAAATTTTTTGCGTTAAAAACTCGACGTCTTAAAGACTCAGCAGTGATTTTAAGTTTTTATAACCTATTGATTTTTAATAGTGAATTCTGGATGGACTGTTTTTGTATTAACTCCTCCAAAAGTATTGGCAAACGTAAGTATCCATGTTTCGCCAATATATATTGAGAAACTTCCCATGTTCTTAACGCATACCTAAAATGATAAAACTGGTGCGAGTTTCTTTCCAATACCACGTGGATTAAAGAGAAAAAAATACCAATCAAATAATATTAACCTCAAATAGCTCTTCAATATTGCTAATAGATACAGCTTTATAAGCCCAGTGATTCAAGCATTCGATATCGCTGCAAGCAAGAATACGTTGACGCTGCAAATCATCTAATTGAATACCTCTTGCTTCTAAAACAGTTAATATAGTTTGTGATTTTCCTTGAACCATGCCTTCGGTTCTGCCTTCGGTTCTACCTTCGGCTCTGCCTTCGGCTCTGCCTTCGGTTCTACCTTCGGCTCTGCCTTCGGCTCTACCTTCGGCTCTGCCTTGAGTAATGGCCTCTTTACGAATAGAACTCATGATATGTGCATGACAGCGTGCCCACATTTTGCGTTCACGGGCCCAAAATTGCGCATTAGGATCTGCTGAAATTTCTTCTAAGTTATCTCTAGCGTTTTTCATAACTAGGTCCTCCTGTGCCAGACGGTCAAATTCTTCGTCTGAATCAGCTAATAAAAAACGTGACCATCGATAAAGCTGAGGATTATCACTCTCTTTTAGGTAATTAATTTTTTGTAACTCTAATGTATGAATTTCAATATCAGAACAAAATACTTCATGGGTTGTATCTTCTGTAAGATGAAAAATATTATGAAATTTTTCAGCATTAAATAAATTGCGACCCAACCAAATAATTGAAATAACCGGTATTAAATCAAAATAATTATCGCCGCGATTTAGCTCACAAGTGTATTCTTTGGCCCAATAATATAAAAATCTTGAACGAATACCAATAGGCAGCTCGGTTTGCATTTCAACATCAAATATTGCTTTATTAGCCAAGCAAACTCTAACATCGAGAACAACACCTTTGTCAGAGCTATATTCTTTGGGTAAATCAGGGTTTAAAATAGTCAATTCAGTAATCGACTCAGGTAGCTTAACAATGCTTTCGATCATAGATTTTAACAATGATAAATCGCGCTGCATCAGCAACTTAAAGACAATATCGAGCTTTGGATCAAGAAACCTCACGTCTTTAATAGTATCAGTAGTGTTTTGCGATTGGCTAGTGTTCATGAACTCCCCCTGTTTTTAGTGCAATGTGGTGTGGTGTTATAAGTACATAACAAGTTGGGTATTTGGCTAAATTACTTGTAATTTTTTTATTTTTTTAAAAAAAATGTGCCCTGCAGGCATAAAAACGCTTACCCGTGCTGCTGCGCTAGTTTTTCAAGTCGTTCTAATATATTTTTAGTTCCACAAGTATCAATATAGTTAAATGGCCCACCTAAAAATGGCGGAAAGCCAAGGCCAAATACCGCGCCGATATTGCCATCGCGTTTATTGCGAATAATGCCTTCATCAAGGCATAAAGCTGCTTCATTAATCATTGCTAGAGTACAGCGCTCAATAATGGCCGCTTTACTTAAATTTTCGCTGTATCTGCGCTTGCTATTACATAATGCATAAATCGAGGTATCAGCCTTGCCCTTTTTGCCGTTTTTATAAATATAAAAGCCACGCCCATTTTTACGACCTTGGCGATTATCATGCAATAAAGCCTCTAAGGCAGTAGGTGGCTTAAGACGCTCGCCAAATGCCTGGTGCATAATTTTGCCCGCCTTAGCGCCAACATCAATACCAATTTCGTCAATCAAGGTAAGTGGCCCCACCGGAAAACCAAAATCCATCATGGCGTTATCAATCGCATCGATTGCGGCACCCTCAGCCACTAAGCGCACCGCTTCGTTGATATAAGGCGCCAAAATTCGCGAAGTATAAAAACCAGCACCATCTTTAACCACGATAACCGTTTTACCTTGCTTTTTACCAAGCTCAACACAAGTGGCAATAACCCACGCTGCGGTCATTGGGGTTATAACAACCTCAAGCAGCGGCATTTTTTCAACTGGCGAAAAATAATGCATACCGATAACGGTTTCAGGGTGACGCGAGGCTTTTGCTATTTCACTTATCGGCAGCGAAGATGTATTTGAAGCAAAAATGATTTCAGGGCCACCGCCTTTTTCTGCTTCACGCAGCATTTGCTGCTTTTGTTCTAAGTCTTCAAAGACAGCTTCAATTACCACTTCGGCTGCTTTATAACCACTTGCCATAGTGGTGGTAGTTAGATGGAACATAAGGGTATTTGCTTGCGCTCTACTATATCTACCACGTTTTCGTCTGGCACTAATGACCCGCTCAACATATTTTGCTGCACGGCTTAGGCCAGCGTTATCTTTTTCTTTTATGCGCACCGGTAAATTTGCTTCAGTAATGCTTACTGCCGCAATGCCTGCCCCCATTAAGCCTCCGCCTTGCACTAATAAGTGGGTGACCGGGCGCGCATCAACCCCACTGTCTTTCTTTAACTCACGTGTTGCAAAAAATAATGACATCAAAGCTTTTGCTTGCGGTGATACTGCAAGCATACCAAACTGCTCAGCTTCAAATTCCAGGCCTGCCTTTTGACCTTGACTCAGTCCGTGTTGTATTGCTTCTATAGCCTTAAGTGGCGCGGGATAATTACCGCGAGTCTTTTTAAATAATTGCTTTTGAGCTTGGTTAAATAGTAACTGTTGTCCCAAAGCATTAGTTTCAAGCGCTGCACGTTGCCAATTTTGCGGGTTGCTCAGTTTAAACATCGCTTTTTTAAACCGCCGCCAACCTTTGGCTTTGGGTTTTAACTTATCATGCGCTTTGGGTTTGCTAGTTTTTAATGACTGTTGCTTGAGTAAAGCTAAAGCGCGTTTTTTTGCTGCTGAAATTAAAATGCTTGCAGGGACTAACTCATCAACTAAGCCTAAGTGTAGTGCTTTTTTAGCAAACACTTTCTTACCGGTTAGAATGAGATCAAGAGCTGCAGCAATACCAATAAGCCGTGGTAATCGCTGCGTGCCCCCGCCACCGGGTATTAACCCCAGTTGCACCTCGGGGAGACTAAGCACTGTATGTGGCGAATCGCTGGCAATTCGACTTTGGCAAGCTAAGGCCAATTCAAGCCCACCACCTAAAGCCATGCCATCAATTGCTGCCACTACTGGTTTATGCAGTTTTTTGTGTAATGTTTCAAAACGGCCAAAAAGTTTTTGAGTTGCTTGTGATAATGCTTCAGCCTCGGGCGCAGTTTTTACATCACGCATTACTTCAATATCAGCGCCAGCCATAAAGCCCGCGCTCTTCATCGAACCAAACACTAAGGCTTTAATGTTTTGATCACTAGCAACGCGATCAAGCGCCAGCTCAAGTTCTTCTGCTACCGATATAGTAAGAATATTTAATTTTTCGCAGAGCACATCCATGCGCAGCAAAGCAACCCCGTCACTATCAACATCAAAATGAAAATGGGTTAGTTGCATTTGAAATTTGCCTCCATCTAACCTAACGCTCAATAATTAAAGCTGCGCCCATACTACCTGCGGTGCATTGCGTAATTAGTGCTTTGCCACTACCGCGACGTGCAAGTTCATTCGCCATGGTGATAACCTGACGAACCCCGGTTGCCGCAAAAGGATGCCCTATAGCAATCGATCCACCATAAATATTTAACTTTGCCATATTTACCTCTCCTATTGGTTCATCACGATTTAAAAACTGGCGGGCAAACTCAACTGAACTCATGGCTTTAATGTTTGAAAGTACTTGCGCGGCAAAAGCCTCATGCATGTCAATAAGATCTATATCATCAAGCTTGAGCCTGGCACATTTTAAAGCTTGCGCAGCCGCAATTGGTGGCGCTGCTAATAATTGCCAATGCGGATCAACGCCTGCAAATGCCCAAGCATGCACCCGGGCTAAAGGGTCATAGCCAAGTTCATGGGCACGTTGTTCACTCATAACAATTAGGGCCGAAGCGCCATCAGTTAAAGCCGAACTATTGCCAGGTGTGATAGTGCCATAACGTTTATCAAAAGCAGGCTTTAACGAAGCCATTTTTGCCATGTTGGTATCGCCGCGCACCAAATTATCACGATCAGCCACGTGGCTATATTTTGGTGGTACTGGAAAACTCATTACTTCATTAGCATAAATACCTAACTCCCAGGCATGGGCGGCGTTTTCGTGTGATTTTAAAGCAAAAGCATCTTGCTCTTCACGGCTGATCTCATTTTCTTTTGCCATTTTTTCGGCTGACTCACCCATAGTTAAACCGGTGGTCGCTTCTTTAATCGCTGGTGGCACCGGCAAAAAATCGCGCGGGCGTAATTTTATTAACGACTTAGCTTTGCCTGCCGGTGTTTTTGCGCTTGCCATTTGCATTAATGAGCGTGAAAAGTTATCGCTAAAAGTTATGGGTGGTTTTGATAATGAATCAGCGCCACCGCAGATCACTACATCAGCCATACCCAACATAATTGCTTGGGCAGCACTAACTAATGCTTGCGTGCTAGTAGCGCAGGCGCGTGATACTGAAAACGCCTCAATTTCTGACGGTAGCCCAATACCAAAAACGATTTCGCGGGCAATATTAAATACGCTGGGGTGTTGAATCACCTGACCGAAAATAACACTATCAATAACTTTATTATTAAGATCGTTACGACTAATCAGCTCGGCAACTAATATTTTAGCGAGATCAACTGTGCATAAGTCACGATACAGCGTACCCGCTTTAACAAAGGGCGTTCTAAGTCCTGCAACAATAACCGCGCGACGATTATTTGAAATATTTGATACACAAGCACAGGTCATAAGCTAAACTCCTAATATTTTTGTGCGATAATTCGCGCTAAAAGATTGGACCTCATAAGTAGTCATTGATAAAACGCATGATCATGCGTTTTGGCAAGGACTTTGGCGGCCTTGCGGCCGGAATGACTTTTGGTGGCCTTTTTATTGGCTTATTCGAAGCAATATATCGTGATGTCCCTAGCATTTACGCAATGTTACTGTATGGCACAGGTTGGGGGGGCGCCGGTATATTTTTAGCTTTACTATGGGCTTTTTTAAGAAGACGCAAACATAAGCCCCCTCGTGAGCCCTTTTTTCGCGGGTTCGTAATTTCAACTTCGATCTCGTTAGCCATACTAGTGCGCTTTATTGTGTGGCGTGATGTATTTTTTGAAGCTCAAGATAAAACTTGGCTAGCACTATTTATTGGCTTGGCTTTTGCGCTAGCGGTAGCTCTATTTTTGTTGCTTTTAATGCGCAACATCGAGCGACGTATTGCCACTGAAAGTTTAGGTGGGATCTGGCTTTGGTTTGTACCATTTTGTATTTGCGGCATTTTTTTAATTCGTACTCAAATAGGTGATGAGCGTATTTTAGAAATACCTCCTCAACCTGTTGCTGCAAATACCAAAACAGCTAAACCAAATCGCATTGTCATTTTAGTGGTGGCTGATGCACTGCGAGCCGATGCCCTTGGTTGTTATGGCGCTAAACCTCATCGTGATAAACCTATCTCACCTCGTATTGACCAATTTGCTAAGCATTCCCGAATTTATACCAATGCCAGCGCTCAAGCTTCATGGACACGCCCAGCAATGGCTTCGATTATATCTTCACGCCACGTAAGTGGGCACGTGACCATGAGCAAAACCGCTATCTTGCCAATTTCGCTGCCCACAATTGCTACTGAATTGGCAAACGCTAAAGTACATACAACCGCTGTAGTTACCAATTATAACCTCGAACCAGCATATGGATTTTCTCGCGGTTTTGCCGAATATTTTTATTTAGCACCAGCTCGCTATTTAGGTGCTCCTCGTGAAGCCTATCGTCTAGCGGCATATCAAACTTATCGCCTGCTGCGCGAAAAAATGAGTTTCTTTAAGAGTAAACCACAATATTTTTATCGTTCAGGCGCTGCAGTAACTACGCGTGCCCTTGAAATAATTGATGCCATAAAGAGCCAGCAAGATTTATTTATATATTTGCACTACATGGAAACTCATGACCCATATTTTGCAATTACTGGCAAAACCTACGCTCATGTATCACTACCTAAACCACCGCTAGCAATAGCTGATGAAATGCGCATTGCTTATCGCGACGAAGTACAGCGTTTTGATAATTATTTTGGCATGTTAATCGATGGTCTTGTGGCTCGTGATCTCATCGATCGCACTACAATTATAGTTATTGCTGATCATGGCGAAGAATTTGCCGACCATGGCGGGTTTTATCATGGCACTACCCTATATGAAGAATTGATCCATGTGCCATTAATTATTTCAGGACCTGCAATAGCTCCTGGCCAGGACGACCGCTTAGTGCGCCAAATTGATATAGCCCCAACTATTGCGGGTCGCTTTGGGGTAAAAGCCCCAAAAAGTTGGGAGGGTCTAGATATTTATGCTGGTACTCGCAAACCAACCGTATCTTTGGCAGAAGAAAATCATCAGGGTAATATCCTAAAAGCCATTCGCGCTGGCGTCGAAAAGCTTATCGTTGCTAATCCCGATAATCCCCGTGGCTTAAAACCAGTTGAACTCTATAATCTGATTGAAGATCCTCGCGAAAAATATCCGATTATTAATGAAGAAAGCATGAAAAGCTTACAAAAAATGCTTAAACAAGCAATAACTAATGCAAGCAATGGAGCGCCGTTAATTAACCACCACGCTCAAGATGCTGCCGACCAAGCTGAGCTACGCGCTCTTGGCTATATTCAGTAACGCTCGTGCAACCATTAATTATAGTCGGTATTGATGGCGCTGATTGGGCGGTTATTGAAAAATCAATAGCTTATGGACAATTGCCCAATATTTCAGCTTTAATAAAACGTGGTCTACGCACCGAATTAAATTCAACCATGCCACCAGCAACCCTACCCGCATGGATGTCCTTTCTTTGCGGCGCCAATCCTGCAGAACATGGGTTAGTAGATATGTTCGTCCATCCGCCGCAAAGCTATGCCATAAGGCCAGCTACTACCGAATTACAAAAATTGCCGACCTTTTTATCAAGATTGGCCCAAAAAGGTTTAGCAGTAGCAAGTCTTGGGGTGCCTGGCACTTATCCGCCAGATAAATCGTTGGGATTATGTATTGCTGGTTTTGATGCTCCGGGAGTTAGTCATGCAAGCAAAAATAGCATTCATCCAACCTCTGCTTATCGCCAAATACAATCACTTGGTGGATGGCGCTATGCTATTGTAAATGAGCAACAACACCCTGGTAGTAAACTTGCCCAAAAACTTATAAACGACCTCACCATTAAAGAACGCGTGATCTTATGGGCTTATGCTAAACAGCATTGGGACGTTTTCTTTGTACACATACAGGCAGCCGACACTGCCGGACACCATCTTTGGCATACCTATGATGTCACCTCGCCTCGTTTCCGCAATAGTTCAGCCATTAATGCGCTAACTAGTGTGTATAGCCGCATCGACCAATTAATCGGACGATTATTAGCCAAAGCTCCAACAAATGCACGAGTAATGCTTATAAGTGATCATGGCATGGGTGGAGCTTCTGATATTGCAGTTCACCTAAATCGTGTTCTTTCTGAACTTGATTTGCTACGCTTTAAAAACAACTCAAAATCTCACATTAATCGATATCTTGGCGTAATATTTAGAAATATTAGCAGCAGATTGCCTGCATATATATTTAGTGTATTATTAAGAATATTACCTAACACATTGATAATGCGGGCATTATCTCTTAGTCGAGCGCTAAATATCGACTATGCTAATAGCGCTGCCTTTTCAGATGAACTTGATTATGCCCCATCAGTGTGGCTAAACCGACGCGGTGTTTTTCCGTATGGGCAAGTAGATGATACAAAGGCTGATGCAATACTAAAACGCATTCGCCACGCTTTGCTAGCTTTGCGCCACCCCGATTCGAACGCTCCTCTAGTTAATGCGGTTTATTTACGTGATGAAATATTTTCTCATCCGGCTGCGGCTATTACTCCAGATTTAATAATTGAACCTGCATGGCCGTCAGGGTTTCGCGCCTCATTCTTACCAAGTTTTAGGCTTGGCCCTAAAATAAGACGTTTAGCTACAAAAGAACTTACTGCGGGTCGTGGTTATGGCATGCCTGGTGTGCATCGCCAACAAGGAATATTTTTGGCAGTAGGTCCTTTACTACCTGCTATAGAAGCTCCTATACTCAGTATTGCCGAAGCTGGGGCGTTAGTTTATGCGCTTGCCGGTATTACTCCGCCACCTGATCTGAAAGTAAAATTGCAAGGTTTTTGGCAAGAATTAGCACTAGCGCTAACCAAAAACGACAAACTCTCAAACACACCATCAGCACAATTATGCCCCAACAATAGCGCTGCTATACCTGCTGCATTAGACGCAACTCAACAAGCAGCTCTGACTGAGCGTTTACGTAATTGGGGTTATATTGATTGATTTAAACAAAAAATTATCTCTTAACTTGACCTATGTTGCACTACTTGCGCATAAAAGTTACACACTAAAGGGACACACCCTAGTTAGATGAAAAAATGTTAACTTCAATAGCTCCAACATGGCTTTGGTTTTTTTTTGGCCTTTTAATAACTTTTTTTTTAGCCTTAGACCTTGGCCTATCTAGTCATGGTGGTGAAAAAGAAGTTTCAACCAAACATGCTCTTATTTGGACTTGTATATGGATTATTCTCGCTACCATTTTTGGTATTGGTGTCACTCATTTATTTGGGCGCGATAAGGGGCTAGAATATTTTACCGGCTTTGTAATCGAAAAGGCCTTAAGTATTGATAATATCTTTGTTTTTATTGTTATTTTCAATTATTTCAAGGTGCCACGTCGTTTTCAACATCGTGTATTATTTTGGGGCGTTATATGTGCCTTTTTATTGCGTGCCTTGTTTATCTTTTTAGGTGCTGCGCTAATTTCACATTTTCACTGGATACTTTATATTTTTGGTGCGTTTCTTGTGTATACCGGTATTAAGCTAGTTATTGTTAAAGATGACGATAAGGTCGATCCCGAAAAAAGCTTGCTAGTACGTGGTTTTCGTCATTTTATCCCGGTAACTGATAGTTATGAAGGTGCACACTTTATAGTTAAGCGAGGCCTGCGTATTTATGCAACACCATTGCTATTAGTACTAGCGCTTATTGAAGGCTCTGATGTGGTGTTTGCTTTTGATTCTATTCCTGCCATTTTCGGTGTAACCACTGACCCTTTTATCGTTTACACCTCGAACATCTTTGCCATTTTAGGCTTGCGCAATTTGTATTTTGTATTGGCCAATTTTATCGATCGTTTTGCTTATCTTAAATATGGTTTAGGCTTAGTACTTACTTTTGTTGGCGCTAAAATGTTAGCTGAATGGTTTTATGAAGTGCCGGTTTTAGCCTCATTGATTGTTATTGCTACCCTTTTATCTGGTACTATGCTGGCCTCAATTATGGCTACTTCTCGCAAAAAACGCGCGGCCAACACCTTAGAAAAAATCAACTAACAGGGGGTGTCCCTAAATGTCTCCCGTCGATCTTCACGAAATCCGCTACTTACGTCCACGTGCTCTCAGAAATCCTGCCTGCGACTTGCCACAAGCAAGCCTCAGCATGATTTTGCTGCGCGCGCGGCCATCGTTTACGCGTCTTTCGTGAATTTCTCGGTCCAACATTTAGGGACACCCCCCAGATATAAAATAATAACTCATTAACATTTTAAGTTGCCTCTAGTACTCAGATCATGACAATACGAAGCTTATGCGATTAGTTATAGCTCAAATAAATCCGACAATTGGTGATCTCGATGGTAATGTTGCCCAAATTCTTGATGCCTATAAAAAGGCGCAAATCAATAAAGCTGATCTAGTTGTTACCTCTGAATTAGCAATTACCGGCTATCCCCCTAGAGATCTGCTTGATCGGCCTCGCTTTTTGCGTGATGCCATTGCTGCTCTTTCTTTTGTTGTAAACAACGTAAAAGATATTCCATTAATTATTGGCGCTATCGTCAGCAATACCAATGACCCATTAGTGTTAAACGACCGTATCGCCAATGGTGCTGTAGTCATTGCCAATGGTAAAATCATTGCGTGCCATCGCAAAATGTTACTGCCCTCTTATGATGTATTTGATGAAACACGCTATTTCGTCGCTGGTGAAATATCGACAATTGTAGAAATAGGCGGTAAAAAAATTGGGTTAAGTGTTTGTGAGGATGCCTGGAATGACAAAGAATATTGGCAAAAACCTCGCTATGCACGCGACCCCTTAACTGAACAGATCGCTGCTGGGGCTAATTTGCTGATTAACATCAGCGCTAGTCCCTATGACCGGCAAAAACCAGCAAAACGTTTAACAATGTTGCAATCAATTGCCCGGCGACACAAAGTGCCATTCGTTTACGTTAATCAAGTTGGCGGCAATGATAGTTTAATTTTTGATGGTCGTTCATTTGCTATCGATGCTTTTGGCGAAGTAGCACTTATGGCACCTGCTTTTCGTAGCGCTTTAGTAACTGCTGAAATTCAAAATGATAAAATGATTGGCGATATCAGCCCTGCTCCCTCTTGTTGGGAAGCTGACGTTTGCGCCGCACTAGAACTCGGAGTCAAAGACTATACGCAAAAATGCGGTTTTAACTCAGCAGTTTTAGGGCTTTCTGGTGGTATTGATTCAGCACTTACGGCCGCAATTGCCACTAAGGCTTTAGGTCCTGATCGGGTAATTGGCATTTCAATGCCTTCACGTTATTCTTCGCAGGGTTCGATTGCTGATGCTCGTGATTTGGCCCAGCGTTTAGGGATACGTTTTGATGTTGTTAGTATTGAGTCAATATTTAAATCTTATCTTGAAGCGCTAGCCGAACCTTTTAAGGGTTATGCCGCAGACGTTACCGAAGAAAACTTACAAGCTCGTATCCGCGGCGCCATCTTAATGGCCTATTCAAACAAATTAGGCGCTTTATTACTGACTACCGGCAATAAAAGTGAATTGGCTGTTGGCTATTGTACGCTTTATGGCGATATGTGTGGTGGGCTAGCCTTAATAAGTGATCTCTACAAAACGCAAGTATACGCAGTAGCAAAATATATTAATACTAGTGCTACACCTGCTCTTATTCCTGAAAACAGCATCATCAAACCACCGTCTGCAGAACTACGCCCTGATCAAACTGACCAAGACTCACTGCCCCCATATGAACAGCTTGATGAAATTCTTGCCGGGTACATCGAAGGAGCCTTATGTCGTACAGCCCTAATATCACGCGGGCTTGATTCTGATTTGGTGCACCGTGTTACAAGATTAGTTGATACTTCAGAGTATAAACGCCGACAAATGCCACCGGGACTTCGAATAAGCAGAAAAGCATTTGGTGAAGGTAGGCGTATCCCTATTGCGCAAAAATATAGCTATTCACGATAGATAATAACTAACTTGGGCAAAAGCGCTAAATTTAAGGGGTGTCCCTAATTAAGAACTCTTTAAATTGCGCACACCTTGTATTAGGTCTTTCTTTTGCAGCCTAAGTTTTTTTAATTGCTGCACCTCAAACTCTTCTGCCGGCGATAGATAAACTCGCTGTTCTAGCTCATCAACTTTCTGATTAAGTGCACGATGTTCAGCTAAAAGTTTTTCTAAATCATATGAGCCATTGTTTATTGCTTGCTGCTGCATGTGCCTCACCTCCATTTTTAAACCCTACTAGCTTATTTCTCATTCGTCTATACTGACTGACTTTAAAATTAAATCAGGTATTAAACTTTTTGTTAACATTCAATAGTTGGGCATGTACACACGAAGTTACGATCACCATAGGCATTATCAATACGCCCTACAGATGGCCAGTATTTATGTATGCGTGTGTATGCTGATGGATAAGCTGCTTGCTCGCGACTATATGGTCTATCCCAATTATCAGCACTAACAACAGCAGCAGTATGAGGTGCTAATTTTAGAACATTATTTTGCCGATCACTTTGGCCATTAGCAATAGCTTCGATTTCTTGACGAATAGCTATCATTGCCTCGCAAAAACGGTCTAATTCACTTAATGGTTCGCTTTCAGTTGGCTCAATCATCATGGTGCCAGGCACCGGCCAGGATACTGTGGGTGCATGAAATCCATAATCCATTAACCGTTTGGCAATATCATCAACTTCAATGCCAGCAGTAGTTTTAAAGGGACGCAGATCAATAATTAATTCATGCGCAACTAAGTTATTTTTACCGCGATAGACAACTTGATAATGTCCCTCAAGGCGCTTGGCTATATAGTTAGCATTAAGAATAGCCACCTGGGTTGCAAGTTTTAAACCTTCGCTACCCATAAGTTTTATATATACCCACGAAATAGGCAATATACTGGCGCTACCAAAAGGGGCGGCCGCGACAGTGCCAATAGATTTTTCGCTACCAGTAGCTATTACTGGATGGGTGGGCAAAAATGGTGCAAGTGCAGCAGTAACCGCTATAGGACCCATTCCTGGACCACCACCACCATGAGGTATTGCAAAAGTTTTGTGCAAGTTAACATGACAAACATCAGCACCCATTTCACTTGGTTTTGTTAAACCCACTAATGCGTTTAAATTGGCGCCATCCATATAAACTAAGCCACCGTATTTATGTATGGTGTTGCATATTTCAATGATTTGTTCTTCAAATACACCATGAGTTGATGGATAAGTTAACATCAACGCAGCTAATTCATCTACATACTCTTGAGCTTTTTTACACAGATCATCGTAGTTAATATTACCATGAGCATCACAAGCAACAACTACTACTTCAAGTCCTGCCATAGCCGCACTAGCGGGATTAGTACCATGCGATGATTGCGGAATAAGACAAATACGACGTTGCTGATCCCCTCGGGAGTCATGATAACCACGAATCACCAGCAACCCAGTGTACTCACCTTGCGAGCCAGCATTAGGCTGCAGTGATACTGCTGGCAGGCCGGTGATCACGGCTAACATATGTTCGAGTTCTGAAAGAATTTTTGTATACCCAGTAACAGTTTCACGAGGTGCAAATGGATGCAAATTAGCAAATTGTGGCCAACTTAATGGCAACATTGAAACTGCTGAATTCAATTTCATGGTGCATGAGCCCAGAGGAATCATCGCGGTGTTAAGCGCCAGATCTTTGGCAGCTAAGCGATGAATGTAACGCATTATCTCGGTTTCACTATGATACGCACCAAAAATTGCATGTTTTAAACAAGGGGTATTTCGTTTTAATATAGCAGGCAGGCCTAACTCATCGGGTCTATCTTTTTCTGCAAAATTGCCACCATTTTTTTCTGAAGAAAAAATTGCGAGCAAGCTATCGATATCAGTTTTTGTGGTTAACTCATCACATGAAATGCATATTGCATTTTTGTGTAATTCACGCAGCAATATACCCTGTTCTTGGGCATGTTTTATAATGTTAGAGGTTTGTTGCTCTTTTGTTATTATATGTAATGTATCAAAAAAATTACTATGCGCTATTTGCCAACCAAGCTTTTGCAAACCGTTGGCAAGCTTGACCGTAAAACCATGCACACGCTTTGCAATATCACGCAAACCACGAGGTCCGTGATATACCGCATACATACTAGCCATAATTGCTAACAGCGCTTGTGATGTACAAATATTACTAGTGGCTTTTTCTCGACGAATATGTTGTTCACGTGTTTGTAGTGCAAGGCGCAATGCTGTTTTACCTTGTGCATCCTTTGATACACCAACAATTCGACCTGGCATCAATCTCTGTAATTTGGCGGTGGTGGACATAAAAGCAGCGTGCGGCCCACCATAACCCATAGGTACACCAAAGCGTTGTGCCGAGCCCACAACAATATCAGCACCAAATTCACCGGGAGGAGTAATAAGGCATAAAGCTAAAGGATCGGTTACTACAACAGCTAACGCTTCAACAGTATGTAGTTTTTCGATAATATCTCGAGGATTTTGCAACTGCCCGTCACTACCTGGATAACTCAGCAAGGCGCCACATAAATTTAGCACAGCAAAATCAGTATCCGCTAATTTTCCTTGATGAATATTGATCCCTAAGGCTCGCGCTCGCGTTGCTACAACCGCCATCACTTGTGGATGGCAATTTTGATCAACATAAAATGCGTTTTGTTTACCTCGACAGGCGTTATAACACATCATCATCGCTTCAGCTGCCGCAGTAGCTTCGTCTAATAGTGAAGCATTTGCAACCGGCAAAGCGCATAATTCTGCCACCATGGTCTGAAAATTAAGCAACGCCTCTAAATGACCCTGCGCTATCTCAGCCTGATATGGTGTATATTGAGTATACCATGTTGGGTTTTCAAAAATATGGCGCAATATAACTGCTGGCGTAGCACAACCATAATAACCCATACCTAAAAAAGACTTATAAACTTTATTTTGTTGTGCGATTTGACCCAACTCTTGCAGCAATTCATATTCAGTAGGTATCGCCGCCCCAAGATCAAGTGATCGTTTTGTATTTATGCCTGTTGGCAAACCAGAATCAACCAATGCCTCTAAGGTATCAAAACCTAAAACTGAAAGCATCTTGGTTATTTCATCAGTAACAGGGCCAAGATGTCGAGAAGCAAAATTAACTGGAACAATATTTTTGTTGCTATCAGTACTACCACAGCATGAATTTTGCGGATTTTTCAACACGTTAGCTTCTTTCTTGATACTGCCTTTATCCATCAAGTAATTTTTTATAATCTGCTGCTGAAAGCAAATTGCCATCTTCATTATGGTCATCGGTTCGCTTGACCTTAATCAACCAGCCTTTTCCATATGGATCTTCATTTACTAATGCAGCGTTGTCAGCTAATTGTTCGTTAATCTCAATAACTTCACCTGAAACCGGCGCATATAAATCATTAACGGCCTTTACTGATTCAACACTACCAAATGATTCACCCTGCTTAACACGTGAGCCAACCTCAGGTAACTCGACAAACACCACGTCACCCAATTGTTCTTGTGCATGCGCTGTTATACCAACAACAAAATGGTCTTGTTCACTGCATAGCCATTCATGTTCTTTGGTGTATTTAAACTCTTCAGGAATAGTCATGTTTTGCTCTTTGGTAAAATGGTGTTTCAACAATTACTGCGCTAACTTCGCGGTCTCGAATTATAATATCAATATTAGTTCCAATGGCTGCGACACTAGTTGGCACATAACCAATACCTATCGGTACATTCAATGTAGGAGAGTGGGTTCCACTAGTAACTACCCCAACTTTTTCGCCGTTAAAATTAATATCATAGCCGTGCCGAGGAATACCGCGGCCTACCATTTTAAAACCAATTAATTTTCGTTTTGGTTTTTCTTGAGTCTCAACGATTAAAGCCTCACGTCCAATGAAATCACCCTTGTTAAGCTTTACCGCCCACTCTAAACCAGCTTCGATTGGGTTACATTCAGTATCGATATCATTACCATACAATGAGTATTTCATCTCTAAACGTAAAGTATCACGTGCCCCCAAACCGCACAGCATTAGACCATAATCTGCCCCAACTTTTAAAATAGCAGAGAATAGCTCAACAGCATCTTTCGGAGCACAATATAATTCAAATCCATCTTCACCCGTATACCCAGTACGCGCCACTCTAACTGAATCAATATTGGCAACTGTAGCATCACAAAATGTAAAATTACTTAATGATTTTACATCTAATTTACTTAGTTTTGTTAAAAGTGCTGCAGCCTTTGGGCCTTGCAGGGCAAGCTGGGCATATTCATTAGAACAGTCAAAAATTTTGCAACGAAACTTTGCTGTCGCTTGACGCAAATGCGCAAAATCAACATCTTTGCGTGAAGCATTTGCACAAATAAAATAGCGATCAGCAGCCTCACGATAAATTATAATATCATCAACAATACCACCTGTTGGTAAACACATTAAGGTATATAACGCCTTACCATCTTGCATACGACCAATTGAATTAGTTACAACAAAATCAAGCGCTTTAAACGCATCTGGACCTTCAACTAACAATTCACCCATGTGGGAAACATCAAAAATCCCAACAGCATTACGAACAGCCTGGTGTTCAGCAATTATGCCAGTAAATTGCACTGGCATTTGCCAACCAGCAAAGTTTACAAAACGTCCACCATATTCACGTAGTAAGTCATATAAAGGTGTATGTAAGTCTGAACTATTATCCATTATGCTCATCTTACCTTTGCTGTTGCTATTTAATTTGACCTTTTAATAGCATAGCTAAGCAACTACCAACCACTATCAATATCACTAACAAATACAAATAGTTATAAGAGTTTCTGTTTGGCAATAGCGACAGTATTTGCCAATAGCATGGCTATGGTCATTGGACCTACTCCACCTGGCACTGGAGTAATGGCGCTCGCTCGAGTGGCAGCTTGATCAAACTCAACATCACCTTTGAGTTTGCCTTCGACTCTAGTAGTACCCACATCGATAACAACTGCGCCTTCTTTTATCCATTCACCACGCACTAGTTCTGGTCTGCCAACTGCAGCGACAACAATATCGGCGCGATGCACTTCATCGGCAAGATCTTTTGTACGTGAATGGCAAATAGTAACGGTAGCATGGCGCTCTAAAAGCAAATGTGCCATCGGTTTTCCGACCATTTCACTACGCCCGATTACTACTGCTTTTGCACCTTTAAGTTCTATACCTGTAGTATCAATAAGCCGCATCACTCCTGCAGGTGTACATGAACGAGGACCTGGCATACCGGCAACAAGACGACCTAAATTCATTGGATGCAGGCCATCAGCATCTTTATTAGGATCTATACGATTTAAAACTGAGGCTTCATCGAGACCCGGTGGCAAAGGCATTTGTACGATCATTCCATCAACACTGTCATCAGCATTAAGCTTATCTACAGATGCAATTATTTCAGATAAGCTAGCTGTAGCTGGCATTCTAATCACTTGCCCTGCCATACCAATTTCAGCCGCAGCTTTTTCTTTATTTCCTACATAAATATATGAAGCTGGATCATCACCCACTAATACAACAGCTAAACCAGGTGCACGACCAAGCTGTGGTTTTAATATTTCGATTTCTCTCTTTAATTCATTACGTATAGTACGAGCTAAAGATTTTCCATCAATGATCTTGGCCAATTTGCACCTCATGCTTGCTATTTGAATATATGGATTGTTGTAGGAGCACGACAATGTCTTGTCGTCAAGTACTCTTTTTATTTCAAGGTGATTATTAGAGAGTGATTATTAGGGAGTGAAGAAATACCTTAAAAGTACTACTAATATTACTAGGGGGTGTCCCTAAAGATGAAAACGATTCATCTCATCTTTAAGTTGGTCGGATTGCCTGCGTAATGATTCAATAGCATTCTCTAAACCTGAGACAGAGCGTGATTGGTTCTGGGCTGCCTGCGAAGTAGCTTCAATGGCACTCAGTACTTGGGAGGATGCCGTAGTTTGCTCAGCTTGGGCTTTACCAACTTCCTCAATCATTCCTTGAATAGTGCTAATTATATCAATTACCTGTTTTGAACCTTTTGCCTGTTCTCGTCCTGAATGTTCAACTTGAGTAGTTAATGATTTAAGACGACTGGTGCTATTCATAACTTCTTCAGAGCTACGTGCTTGAGAACGAGAAGCTGCAGTAAGCTGTTGTACGGTATCTGAAATCCGCTGGATAGCGCTAGTAACTTGATTAGTAGCACGAGCTTGCTCTTCAGTGGCGCGTGCAATCGAGCGAGCCATCGTTTTAGCTTGTTGCGATGAATGATGAATATTTGCTAAAGCCTCACCTGCTTCTTTTCCTAACTGCACGCCTTCTTGAACGCTACTTAAACCTTTAACCATTGCCACTTGTGCTTGCTGTGACTCTTCCTGAATCGTCTTAATTAGAGTAGCTATTTCAGTAGTTGAAACGCTAGTACGCTGTGCAAGCATTTTAATTTCATTTGCTACAACACCAAAACCTTTACCATGTTCACCTGCTTGAGCAGCAATAATTGAAGCATTAAGCGCCAGCAGATTAGTTTTATCAGTAACTTCATTAATTATTTTTAAAATAGTACCAATGCGTGAAACACTTTCACCAAGATTTTCAATAACTTTAGCGGCAATGTTGGTTGATGAACGAATTTCTTCAATACCATTTAACGTTTTATCAAGGGCATTTACTCCTAAGCCTGCATCAGTTGATACTTTCTCAGAAAGCCTTGCCGTCTCACTCGCTATTTTTTCAACTTCATGAATAGCTGCATCAGTTTCTGCCATTGATGATGAAGTTGTTAGTAAGGCATCATTTAGTTTTTCAATTCCGTTGACGATATCATTAAATGCCCCTGTCATACTCTGCATAGCGTTGGCTGTATCATTAACAGACTCAACCATAGACTGTACGTCTTTGGCTACATCATCATTTACTCGTGCTATTTGAATTATCGATACTGATCCCTGACTAGCGCTTGATTGAAGCAATAAGACATCTTCAGCCAAACCTTTTAGGGAGACTCTCATATCTGAAACTGCTTGTACGGTACCATCCATTTGCTTGCGAATTAAACCGGCACCTTCGGTAACTGTTTGCCCGGTTTGAGTGGTATGCTCAATTACTTTAACCATACCATTAACCATCACATTAAGTGAGTTTAAAGTGCTACGCAGCCAGTTAACCAGTTTACTAAAACTTTCTGCTAATCGACCAACCTCATCATTAGAATCTGCAGCAACACGCATACTCAGATCACGATGATTCACAATTTCACTTGTTACACTAGTAAGACGACCAACCGGACGGGCAATAATTGTACCAATGAAAACAACGGCAATAATACCAAGTAAAGTAAGTAAAATTGCAACAATGGTTATAGTAAATTTATTTGCCTGTCTTTCTTGAATTACGCGTTCTAAAGAAAAACCTAAAGCTAAAACTCCACGAGTACCGTCAGGCGCAATAATACGTGCAGTAACATTTAATAGACCATTAGCATCATCAAAATAGTAGGTGTTGCTTTCACCAGGATTTTGAATATTCGCAGCAACCTTTTCAGAATTCCATGCTGCTAAGCGTGAACCATCATCGCGAAAAACCGCACCATAAATAGCACCTTTAGCAGAATCTAAACCGGATAAAAGTCTTTCAACAGCACCAGCATCATCAAACTCTAAACCACTACGCACAGCACTAGCTAAAACCAAGGCAATATCGGTGGCGCGATCACGAGCCCAATCACGTGCAGCTTTATCTGCGCGCGCCGGAAAAAACAAATATAAGAAAATGGCGTTAGCTACCATTAAAGTAGCAAAAGCCAAAGCAAGTTTTGAACGTAAGGAGATATACCCTTTATGCACCTGGATTCTCCAGCTTTTTTAAAGAACCCACCTTAAATAATAAAAACTATATTCCAATTTCCCTTTGCTGCTTATGTTTTTTTTGATTAGTAATTATTACCTAAGATCCATAGGTAAAAGCAAATAACTGTTTGATAATAATATAGCCAGGGCGTGCCCCTGAAATTATTCATCACTTTTAGAAATTATTCAACTTTACTGATATTAATGGGTTTTTTATTATAATTTGTTAAATTTTTATGTAATTCCCCCTTACGTTATCCCCTCGAAAGATAGAGAATCCAGATGTTACAACTCATCGAATTTACTACTTAATTGTAAGCTTTACTAGCAATGACGTTGTAATTTTAGGTTAATTTTGGGTTACATCCTAGAAAATAAAAAATTATTATAATAGATCGATAGCAGCTTATTGCTGCTATCGATCTATGCCTTCATTAACTTTTATTTATGCTTTAGGATGCTTTTAGAGGCTGCAACTTCCTGAACAGGTGTATTCGTCATCAGAGCATTCTGATTGCCAAAACTCAACTGATGCATCTTTATCATTACCGCTATTATATATATCAAGACAGTACCAACCGTTACTCCATCCTGCATCTGACGGATAAACCCATCCCTTATCATTCATACGATAGCGCAATGCTTCAAAAAAACATTCAAAATCAATAAGGTCACCGTAACTATCTTTATATGGCGCTTTTGCACAACCATGGCGCCATAAACCACCATAGAAATAAACATCATCATCTTTGCTGGCATCTAAATTAGTACAGCGATAACTATCTACATTACCCTGTATTTTAATGCGAGTAACACCTATGGGGAGTTTTCCTGTAGAATAATGACCGTTAGAATCTAGTGTAACTAATTTAGCGCCAGCACAAGCATCGACTTTTTGATTAGACACAGTATTTGAGTCAATACGCCCATCACCGTTTATAGCCGTCACTTTATAATCAAAACTCATCCCTGGCATTATAGCACTACCATCACGAACAACATCTATATAACTAGTAGTATTAGCATCAACTTCAGCAATTAATTTAAATGTATCTTCTTCACTATACTTTCCAAAAATAGAATATTTTGTAGCATTTCCGGATTTTGTCCAACTAAGACGCATATGAGGCCAGCATGTAGTTTTGCCCAGCATTTGCACGGGAGTACTGACATCTCCCATGGTTACTGAAAGTGTAAAAGCTTTTGGTGGATTTGAAATTGCCGGAATAGTAGTACCCACAATCACTGGTGTAACCATGCCTGCAGTTACCGTACGCCCGCGGACCGTACCATCTTCATTAGTTGCAGCTATTTGATATTCACAAGCAGCACCAGAAGGACAAGTATCTGTTGTTTCAATCGTATTACCATTGTTTGTATTTTCAACAATTATTTCGGTAATATCTGGTACTTCATCATCTTTTTTAGCTATACGAGTGACTATATACTCTTTGGGCTTTTCTTGGCGTTTCCAAGAAATTTTCACATTACCGTCACCACCATAAGCTGCTGTAGCACCTTCAACTAGTCTAACTGCTTTATTGAGTTGGTCTAATGATAGTTGATAGGCTTTTTTGGGTTGTAAACTTCCAGAAATAAACATACCGCCATCTTGTTCTTGACGCCACTCAGGCATAGGCCCCCAAACAGTTATGCCGGTACATTCTGGAACTCGCGTACAAAAATCAATAGCTTTACGAAATCTTTCGGCTTGGTCGTCTTCACCATTAAATTTTTCAACATCTAACTCAGTTAAATGAATCTCGATACCTAATTTTGCAAAACGCTGCATATTCTCTAAAACACTAGCATTGATTTGGCTATAACCAGTATAATAGTTATTAAAATGTGCTTGAAAACCAACACAATCTATTAGTTTGCCTTTACCTGCTTTAACTGAATCTTCGTTAATTTTCTTTATCATTTTATAAGCAGCTTCGCTTTTATCGTTAATACTTCCTTTTTCAGTATAATACTGCTCAATATTAAAATCATTGTAGCAAAGTAATGGTGGTTCTATACCGCCTTTCTTAAATTCATTTGCAACCTTACGTGCTTCTTCAAAATATTGTGCTACACCACCCCAATTGGTGTAATCGTTGCCATATCCACCACGAAATGTACCACTCTCATCGTTAAAAGCTTCGTTTACAACATCCCAAGCATAAAAATTATCGTTTTTAAATCGTTCCATTGCATATCTGATATTTCCCATCTTTGATCGCCCGCCACCGGGATCACCTTGACTGGTGTGCCAAACTAAATTGTGCCCACGAAAATTTTTCATCCCATGTGATTTAGCATAATCCAGAATGGCACGGTCGAGCCCACCACCAATATTACATGGTTTCATCGCATCTTCAGCGGTAGCGGCATTATATTCACCTCTGTCTAATACTTTTCTAGCACCAGAACTATTATAGTCATCGCCGATTGCCGAACCGAATATGCGACCGCTTAAAGCTGCAGCCTCACCAAGTTTTAGTGCTGTTGTTGCAGCATCAACATGTTTTGTCTCATAATCATTTTGGGTTTCAATATTAACATCGCTACCGCATCCAATCATTGTATAACATATAGATACAAAAAGTACTGCTCGCGATGAGACATCAATTTTTGACATTAGTTTCCTCCTTCACGATGATTACAGCTAATTTGTAAGATTGTTGTATTTATTAAATAAGACTGCACTGTCTAACAAAATTGTTACACAAGCAAGCTAAGTTACATCTTTAGAAAGGTTTTTTTATTTATTAAATATTATTTTAGATCATTTTAAATTATATCATTAATTTAATGTAAAAAACATATTTGTGTAAACTATTATTATTATTTTTCACCACTATTCATTATTAAATATCACTGTAATTAATCTGTTTTTTTAATAAAACACCCTAATTTTTTATTTTTTTTCTTGCAATTTAATGCGCATTAATACATTTTACGCGCATTAAAATGCACTTAGATACTTAGGTGACTTATTGTTATGCCGAACAAAATTGAAAATTGGTCAGAACGGCACGCTACTATTCGTAATATTCTCGCCACTTGCGAAATCCACAGTCAAACTGAATTAGTGTCACACCTTAAACACGATGGATACTATATTACTCAGTCAAGTGTCTCACGCGACCTCGCAGAAATTCGCGCTTTCAAGGTAGATGGCCGTTATGTCACAGCTAAAACTTTATATAGTGCTGATTCTGTATCTGATTCTTTAACGCCAAAACACCTATCATTTAAGGATGATATCCTTAATGTAGCACCTGCTGGTCCTTACATGCTGGTAATAAAAACACCAGTAGGTCGAGCTGCTTCTGTTGGTATTGCATTAGATCAAACGCATTGGCCAGAAATCATCGGTACTATTGCCGGTGATGATACTGTATTTGTTGCAACTAGTGGTCGGCGAAATCAAAGTCATTTACAGGTACGTCTTACAGGGATTGCTGCGGAGAAAATTTAAATGTCTCAACCAATAATATTAGCCTATAGTGGCGGTTTGGATACGTCTTTTCTCGTTCCTTATTTAAATGAACGATACAGTTCACCCATTATCACGGTTTCTGTTGATACCGGTGGCCTAACTGAAGATGACCGTGTGCGCATGAAAGAACGCGCTCTTAGCATCGGAGCGACTGAACATCACCTCATTGATGCTCGTTCAGAATATTTTAGCGAAGTTTTAAAATATTTAATTATGGGCAATGTCTTGCGCGGACACCTTTACCCTCTTTCAGTTGGCGCCGAGCGATCTTTGCAAGCGCGTATGGTTGCTCATTTGGCTTTGCAAAAAAATGCCCGTGCTATTGCCCATGGTTCAACGGCAGCAGGTAATGACCAAGTTAGATTTGAAGTAGCATTGCGCACCCTTGCCCCTGGTCTTGAAATCTTAGCACCAGTGCGTGATGAGGGCTTTTCACGGGAATTTGAAGTTAATTATTTACATGAACGAGGGCATATCTTTCCTGCACAACGGGCAAGCTATTCAGTTAATAGTGGTTTATGGGGATGTACTATTGGAGGCCGCGAGACCAATGACACTGTTGAACCACTACCAGAAGATGCATGGGTTCTCTCAAAAGGTGCCTTAAACAACCCTTTGCCTGCTGAGACACATTATATTAGTTATACTTCTGGCGTACCCACTGCCATTGATGACCGAAATTATGAACCGGTAGTTTTAATTGAACACCTAAATATTCTAGGCGCTCGTTTTGCTATTGGCCGTGGCATTCATCTTGGTGATACTATTTTTGGCCTTAAAGGCCGGGTCGCCTTTGAAGCACCCGCTGCAGCGATAATAATTACTTGCCATCGCGAACTTGAAAAACTTGTGCTCACTGCAAAGCAACAGCGGGTAAAAGATATGGTGTCACAAATTTATGGTGACCTTGTACATGAAGCACAATATTTAGAACCTGTATGCCGCGATATTGAGGCTCTTTTTATTTCAAGCCAAGAACGCGTTTGTGGCAAAGTACGTTTTGCGCTTAGACCTGGGTCAATTTTTGTTGAAGGTGTTAGCTCACCATACTCTCTAAAACATGCTTCACGTGGTGTTTATGGCGAGGCAGCCGGCGAATGGTCTGCGGCTGATGCACTTGGCTTCTCACGCTTATTAGGTTTACCATCAATACTACATGCTCAAGTAGGCGGTGTTCCAACAACAAAAGGTACTTAAACGTGAGAAGTGTATTACTCGATAAGAGAAGCTCGGTTACTCTTAATTGTCATCTATCACGAGAGGTACGCCTAGCAACTGATATTTCTGCTAGTGAAGGTAGTGTTGTAGCAGTTCGTGTGCTCACGAGTAAAAGCACTTATAACCAACTTGAACTTGTGTCTGGTCGCTTTTCTACAATTAAGCCCGGCGATGTCTGTGCTGTTTGCTTAGGCCATCGTAAAGCATTATTTGGTTATGCAGGTCATTTACCTGACACAGTATCAGTAGGTGATCACTTACATATTCTTAATTTGGGTGGCGTATTAGGAGTATGTGATAGTATCAACCCCGACTTTGGTGAACCGTTTGTTTGCGAAGTTTTAGGGCAAATTTTACATTTCCCTTATCTTGGTGAACGTATTGGTATACCGGCAAATATAAATCAGGGTGCTCTCCCTTTAAATGAGAACATTACTCTTAATAACATTCCTGTAGTCGCAGTAGTTGGTAGTTCAATGGGGGCAGGTAAAACCGCAGCTGCTTGTGCACTAGTGCAATCTTTTACTCATAAGGGTCTAAATGTTGCTGCCGGCAAAGCCACAGGCGTTTCTTTGCGTCGAGATATTCTCTCAATGAACGATGCTGGCGCACAGCAAACTTTAATATTCACTGATTTTGGTATAGTTACGACTACAACAAACAATGCCCCCTTGGTCACACGTTCACTACTTTCACATTTAGCGACACAAAATCCTGATGTAATCGTAATTGAGTTAGGTGATGGTCTTTTGGGGCTCTATGGAGTTGATTCTATTTTGGCTGACCCCGAACTTAGACAAAGTTTTAGTGCTGTAGTTTTGGCTGCCAGTGACCCAGTAGCTGCTTGGGGTGGTGTACATTTACTTGATGAACAATATGGTCTTAAAACAGCAGTTGTTACCGGACCGGCCACTGATAATACCGCTGGTATAAACATTGTAGAAACACAAACCAAGGTTACTAGTTTTAACGCACGCACCAATGCTGATGATTTAAGCAACCAAATTCTCATCGGTATTGGGTTATCATGAAAAAAATTGAGGATTAAAATTATGAATGAAACAAAACGCATTCCTATCGCTATTCTTGGTGGCACAGGTTACGTTGCTGGCGAGCTTGCTCGTTTATTGCAAAATCACCCGCGCTTTATACTTGCAACGATAGCTTCAACAAGTCAGGTTGGTGAGCCCGTAGTTAAAGCTTTTCCACATCTTGCCGGTACCAATGCTGATGGCCTTGCTTTTACGGCTCCTGAAGATATTGCACGGTTATTTACTGCTAATGCTGAAGTTGGTGTCTTTGCCGCCACACCTCATGGGGCAACTGCAGCATTACTCGATATTGTATTAAGTGCTGCCGAACGTACTAAAACCAAATTACATGCAGTAGATTTATCAGCCGATTTTCGCTTTGCTGATGTTGCTACTTACGAACAAATTTATGGCCAGACCCACCCCACTCCGCAACGAATAAAAGAATTCACTTGTGCTGTACCTGAACATTTTCAAGGTAAACCAACTGGGCACGCAACCCAACCAGGTTGTTATACCACCTCGGTGGTGCTTGCTGCATATCCATTTTTAGCTGCTGATCTCATCGAACATGAAATTTTCGTCTCTGCAATCACCGGTAGCTCTGGTGGTGGTCGTAAACTTGCTGAAAATGCTCATCACCCAGCGAGGCGCAGTAATCTCTACTCATATAATGCCTTGGCGCATCGCCATGAACATGAAATGCGCATTTTCCTTTCATCTGCCAGTGGCGGTCGCACTCCCGAAGTTGAGTTTGTACCGCATGCTGGCCCCTATGTTCGTGGTATACACTCGACTTTGCGCTTACGTTTGCGCGATGCCTTGCCTGCCAATGTTTTGGTTGATCGCATCAATCGTTTTTATTCGCATAGTCCATTTGTACATGCTACTTTGGCACCACCCATGTTAACTGAAGTGGTTGGCACCAATCGTTGTCGCATTGGTGTATCAGTTCGTGGTCGTACGGCTATCGTTACCTCAGCAATTGATAACTTAGTAAAAGGTGCCGCTGGTGGTGGCGTACAATGGATGAATCGACTTTTTGATTTGCCTGATGAAACAGGTTTACAACTCCCTGGAATAGGATGGTACTAATCCCAATGAAAAGCGCATTGCTATCCGCATTTAAACAAATTGATGTTGAGCCATCTCGAGGTGAAGGCATGTGGCTTTTCACCGAAGATGGTGACCGCTATTTAGATTTTTATGGTGGCCATGCTGTCGCCCTATTAGGCAATTGTCACCCTCGTTTAACTAAAGTTTTAAGTAATCAAGCTCACACCTTATTTTTTCAAACTAATCTTGTGCCCTTAGCAATTCGTGAACGAGCCGCACAACGTTTGGCGAGTTTTGCTCCCCAAGGTTTAGCAAATGTCTTTTTTGTTAATTCAGGTGCTGAAGCCAACGAAAATGCTTTACGCGTGTCTTTTCGTGCCACGGGGCGCAAAAAAGTTGCTGCTGTAGCGGGCGCTTTTCATGGTCGTACCGCAGCCGCTGCGACTATTACCGCTGGGCATGAAAAATGGTACGGCTTTCCGCAAAAACCCTTTGAGGTAGATTTTATTCCTTTTGATGATATCAATGAGTTAAACAATATACTTAATAGCGATACTGCGGCCCTTATTTTCGAACCAGTTCAAGGCGTGGCTGGCGCACGTGCAATGAGTCAAGAGTTTATTAATGCCGCTCGCAAAATAACCAGTGAGAGAGGCATTGTTCTAATTTTTGATGAAGTGCAATGCGGCCTTGGGCGCACTGGCTGGCCCTTTGCTGCCCAGGCTTATGGCGTTACCCCAGACATTATTACAACTGCCAAAGGTATCGCCGGCGGATTCCCGGCTGGGGCTATGTTATGCAATGATGAACTTGCTAAAACTGTTACCCCAGGTGCATTAGGTACTACCTTTGGTGGTGGCCCATTAGCTTGTGCATTAATTGAGGCGGTTATTGATACCATTGAAGAATTAAATTTATTACCCAATGTTCGTCGTCTCTCTGAACGCATTAAAAACGAAGCGGTAGTTGGCCCAATTACCAAAGTTCAGGGAATGGGTTTTCTCTTAGGTTTGCATACAAACATACCCGCAGCAGAGGTTCTTACTGCACTTAGGTCAAAGAAAATTTTGGCTGGTGGTGCCGCCGACCCAAATATTGTTCGTCTTCTACCTCCATTAATTCTTGAAGATGCTCACGTTGATGCATTAATTGCTGCGCTTACGGATATCTAAATGAAAAGCTACCTTGATTTATCCGCATTACCTCATGACTCCATCGAACGGCTTTTAGCACGAGCGCGAGTGCTAAAAGAAAAACCGCTTAATGATGCCTTGCGAGGTCGAGTTATTGCTTTGGTTTTTATGAACCCATCGCTACGTACCTTAGCCTCGATGCAAGCTGGCATTGCCCAACTTGGTGGTAATTCATTTGTTATTCAACCCGGCAGCGGTTCTTGGAAATTAGAGACCCGTTTAGGGGTAGTGATGGATGGTGATGCTGTAGAGCATGTCCGAGAAGCTATACCTGTCTTATCACGCTATGCTGATGCGTTAGCAGTTCGTTGTTTTGCCTCAGGCCAAAATATCGATGAAGACCTTGCTGATTCTACCATACAAGCTATGGCAGATTTATGCCCCAAACCTTTTATCAATTTAGAATCTGGGCTCTCACATCCTTGCCAAGCTTTAGCTGATTGGCGCACCCTTGATGACTTAAATATTCCACGTTCAGGCGGACGTTTTGTATTGTCTTGGGCATACCATCCCAAACCCTTGGCTTATGCAGTACCAGCATCAGCACTTAATATGGCGGTGCATCGTGGTATGCATGTAACTATCTTGCGACCTGTTGGTTATGCCCTGCCAGCAGCAATCATTCAAAGAGCTCATGAATTAGCAAAATTATCAGGGGCCACCATAAGTGAAACCTCTGATCGCAGCGAAGGCATGCGTGACGCTGATGTGATGTATGTTAAAAGTTGGTCAGCTCCCTCTTGCTATGGTGATCCAAGCGAAGAAACAAAACTTCGCGCGCCGTATCGTGATTGGTGTGTACATGAAAGTTGGTTTGCTACTGCTAAAAAAGATGCTAAAGTAATGCACTGCTTGCCAGTACGTCGTAATGTTAAAATAAGTGATGAAGTGCTTGATGGTCCGCGCAGTGTTGTAATCGATGAAGCTGAAAACCGCCTGCATGTTCAAAAAGCCGTGCTCATGGAAATGTTGGCAAAGGATTATCCATGGTAGTTCCATATGATCGTGATCTCAGTATTGGTGCCTTGCGCCAAGCTTTACCATATATTCGTATGTATCGCGGTCGCACTTTTGTGATCAAAGCTGGCGGCGCCATGTGTGCTGATAATGCAGCACAAAGAGAGTTGGCCCAACAAATTGGGGTATTATGTGAATTAGGTATACGCGTGGTATTTGTGCATGGCGGTGGCCCACAAACAACTACCCTTTCAGAAAAACTTGGCGAAAAAGCGATATTTGTTGATGGTCGTCGTGTTACCAGCCCGCAAGCGCTTGAAATTGCAATCATGACTTTAAATGGTTCGGTAAACACCGCGATTGTGTCTGCATGTCGCGCCGCCCATGTCCCCGCAATTGGGGTGTCAGGAATTGACGCTGGCCTGATTCGCGCAATACGCAGACCCCCGCAAGAACGCATAGTAGATGGCCAACCGACTACGGTTGATTATGGTCTTGTTGGTGATATCGTTTCAGTAGACGCCAGTGTAATTAATCGTTTATTAGACGCCCAGTTGGTACCCATCGTTAGCCCGCTATCTGCTGATAACGATGGGTTAGTGCTTAATATTAACGCTGACACAGTAGCCTCTACCTTAGCATGCGCACTCAATGCTGAAAAACTTATTTTCTTAACTGATACCGCTGGGTTACTAGAAGATAAAAATGACCCGGCATCTTTAATAAGCTATACTGATATCAACGGCATCGGTCGCTACGAAAGTCGCGGCGTTATTGCCGGCGGCATGTTACCTAAAGTAAAGGCTGCTAAAGAAGCATTGCAAGGCGGTGTGCAACGCGTTCATATGGTAGGTTATAAAGGCCGCTCTTCACTATTGGTAGAATTTTTCACTAACGAAGGGGCTGGCACGCTAATCGTAAAAGATACCGCTGAACTTCCTTCTACTGAAAATATTACAACCAACCCTTAAGGATTTAAAAAAGGCCAATGAATTATGAGTCGATTATGGGATCGTGGCGAACCTCTTGATAGTTTAGTATTACGATATACCGCAGGTGAAGATCATCTTTTAGATGAACGCCTGGTCGCTTATGATTGTGATGCTTCAAGTGCGCATGCTGCTATGTTGCATGCATCTGGTTTTCTCTCAAGTGCAGACCTCGCTGCTCTGCAAAAAGCTTTAGCTTCATTAAAAGACTCACATGCTAAAGGTGATTGGCAAGTAACTTTAGAAGACGAAGATTGTCATACGGCCATTGAAAATCGCTTAGTTGGCATCGTTGGTGAGCCTGGTCGAGCAATTCACTTAGGACGTTCACGCAACGACCAAGTACTGGCAGCGCTGCGTTTATATTTAAAAGATGCACTCAAGCAACTGGCAGATCTTGCTAATGAATTTGCCGATGAACTTCAAGGCATAGCTAAACGTGATGGTGAATTGGCATTGCCTGGCTATACTCATATGCAACGAGCAATGCCAACTACAGTAGCGCTATGGGCTCAAGGTTTTGCGGCTGAAATTCGCGATGATGCCATTGGCCTTAAGACCGCCCGTCGTCGTGCTGATAAAAATCCTTTGGGTTCGGCTGCGGGTTATGGTATACCAGTGCTCACGCTTAGCCGCGAGCATACCACTAAAGCATTAGATTTCAGTGAAACCCATACCCCGGTTACGGCAGTGCAATTATCACGTGGTAAAGCAGAAGCTACTGCGCTATTTGAGGTTGCCTTGTTGGCTCAAGATTTGGGACGACTGGCTAGCGATTTATGTCTTTATGCTACTAGTGAGTTTGGTTTTGTTAAGCTTGATAGCAGCATTACTACAGGCTCATCAATGCTACCACAAAAGCGCAATCCCGACTTATTTGAACTAGTACGTGGCCGCACTAGTGAAGCAAGCGCTGCTATAATTGAAGTACTTGGCATCACCGCTAAGATGCCCTCTGGTTATCATCGCGATATGCAACTAATTAAAAAGCCGCTATTTCGAGGGCTTGATGCCGTCTATGATAGCACCCGTCTGATGCAGCATGCACTTAAGCATGTGAGTTTTGATAGTGATCGTATGCAAGCCGCCCTTGAACCAGCAATTTATACTGCAGCCAAAGCCTATGAATTAGTACGTGACCAAAAAATTCCGTTTCGTGAGGCCTATCAACGAGTACGTGGTACTAAAAAATAGATAATTTATATCTGATATAATATATTTAACTTTTTCCGAACCGTATTTTTTTGGCATTATTAACAGCACTTGCTACTATTAAGTATTTTTAATTTCATGTTCCACTTGGCGACGGATTTCTTCAAAATTTCTGCCTTCAGCTTTTTTTTGCGCTGCTGCATATTCAGCATTCCTTGTGCTAGCAGTGAATCGGTCTTGGTTTTTATTTGCCAACTCATCAATAGCATTTTGGTTGGCTTTATTAGCACTAGCGACTTCTGCGGATGCTGCCGCAGTAGACTGATCTTTATTAGTTGCAGAAGATAATATGCTGCTAGAGACGCTATTCTCATTAGATGCATAAGAATTCTTATCTGTATATGCTCTGTTTACTGCAAGAATTACATCTGATTTTGGATCAACAAAAGCTAAGAAATTATACCATTTGCTGTTCTTACCCTCAGAGATTACCGAATTCTCTGCCTGCGCAATTAAATCTTTTTCACTAACCGTTATTGTTGATTTGCCTTGTGGGTCAATATTCTCTGAGTGTTCTACTTGCTCATTGCCTATAATTAGCTCAGCCAGCATCTTAGCTATTAACTCACTCCTGTTGTTTTGCGCAGTTGGGTTGCCGATTAATTGCGGTCTAGCAGAGCATGGTTGTAATTGAATAACTATCAGACCATCACCAGTACGAATAATATTATCATTTTCACTGATTGTCTTAACCATCAACTTTGATACACCACTTAATATATTAGCCATTGCTTCGTTAAAGTCGATATTATTCCTTACTGTTGGAGGGTAACTTAACACTGGTCCACTAGCCACCATATATATTTTTCTGGCTTCTGAATTTTTTAAACCAGAAGGATCAGAGTTTTGTCTACCAACCCTTAAATCACTATCACCAACGGGTGCAAGATCAAAAATTGCTTTTCTTGAGAGAATGATAGAGACGATTTCGAATAAGCTCTCACTTAAAATTCCCTATTCCC
>JAFGEK010000176.1 GCA_016931625.1 Deltaproteobacteria bacterium
TTTATATATTCTTTTATATTTGTTTTGAGTAGCGATCGATTTAACTCAGCAGAGTTTTTCATCTCGATGTATTCTATAGTGTTCAATTTTATTTTTAATTTATCTAGCCTCTAAGTGATTGTCAGGTTGGGTACGAATATGGTTACTAGTACGACGAAAATTTTGGCGTAGTGACTGTTAGGGAACAGCCATGCGGCCTTTTGGGACTAAATTTTGGAACACACTCGCTTTGATGCTAGTAGCTGGCATCGGGTTGATCGACTATAAAACCGGCCCTGATTATGGCGTTGAGCTATTTTATTTAGTGCCCGTAGTAGCTTGCGGTATTCGTTTTGGCGCCAAGTCATCTATCACAATGGCATTGGCTGCCAGCATTTCTTGGTTGTTGGCAGATGTAGCTGGACACAACGATAATAATGATTACCTATGTATTTCGCTTTGGAACTTTTCTACTGGTCTGATTCTTTTTGTATCAGTTGGCGTACTTACTGCTAGATTACGTAGTAGTCGAGAAACCCTAACCTCATTAAACGAGCGATTGCAACGGTTGCTTGCGGATGAGGCTACTTTAGCGAGAACGGATCCCTTAACTGGATTGCAAAATCGCCGTGGTTTTCGTGAAGCAGTAGAATTAGAAATTGCGCGCGCACATCGGCAAATTCGTCCAATGTGTTTAGCCTATATAGATATTGATAATTTTAAGAATATTAATGATCGTCATGGTCATGCTGTGGGTGATGAATTACTTGCTCAAATTGCTACGGCTCTGCGTGAAACTATACGTGCTGGTGACCTACCAGCTCGTCTTGGCGGTGATGAGTTTGGTATATTATTTATTGGTTTGTCATTAACTGACTCACAAAATATTGCAGAACGAATACTAGAACATATACGTGAATTGGCGCAGCGCTTTCCTGATTGTGGTCTTGGTGCCAGCATTGGTTTAGCTTATTTTGATAACCCTCCTGATTTTCCTGATGACTTACTAGTGCCAGCGGATACTGCAATGTATCAAGCTAAAGATAATGGTAAGGCACAAGTTGTAGTATGGCAGAGTACACATGCGGCTAAATCAGTTACTTATCAACGGGCTAGTTCTCGTAACCTCGATTAGGGGGCCCTCCAAAATTGTTATGATATGATGTACTATCGGCGTTCACGACTGCGTCCATGTTCACGTCTAATTAGGCGTCCAACAGCATCATAACCTGCCGGCCCGTTTTTAGCGGCCTCAGGATCATTAATACAATATCCAATATAATCTTGAATGATATCAGTAAGTTTTATCCAAACACTGGGATCGGCATGCAGAGGTGTTAATACTCCAGCAATATCAGCAACCAAATGACCACTTTGGGTGAATTCAATTAAACCAGCGCGCAGTAATTCTTGTTTGCGCGCATTTATTACGCCAAAAAGATTACGTGAGCGCATATGCGTTCCATAAAAAAGCAAAACTAGAGCTCGATAACCTCGGGCATTTTTAACAAAATCACGTAATGATTCTAATTCGTGCAAGAAATTTTCTATGCGCTCAATATCGTGACCAGTGCGCATACGAAAACCTGATTCACTATCAAATATTGGATAGCCAGGCACCCCTCCTAAAAACGTTTCAAGCGCGCGTTCGAAACGTTGACGCATTGTGGCATCATCAATATCAAGATCAGGTAGTTCTTCAGTAAAGTCGACATCAGAAAGTAAAGACAAAGTTCGTACTGGTTCATTTTCGGCATTATCGTCAATTGAATCACTAAAACGCTCATCAAGTTCATCGAGTTGAGTACGACATAGGTCCCATATGTAGCTAAGATAGGGATCTCCCTGAGTAAGTTGGTTAACCAGTTCGGTATTTTTTGCGGTTATACGCAGTGTGTCAGTCAGAAAAGTAAAATCACGCTGTGCAGAAATATCTCCTTGGCGAGCCAAGTCAAAACAGATTAAAGAGCTAGCAAATTGTGCGCGTTCACCACTACGTTGTCGTAGTATATCTAAATATAGGCGTAATCTATTTAAGTGCTGTTTGCGTTGCTGCAGCGCGTAGCACAATGCTAAAATATCATCGACTGCTAGTCCTGATATTTCGCGTCTTAACTGTTCTTCTGCCGATATGGTGGCAATCATCGCTTAGTATCTTAGCTTAACAAAAGGCTATGAGTCGCCACAAGTTTATAGTTGTTTTACCTAAAAGATGCCAATTTCTTGCTAGATTTTTCAACCGTTCTAAACTGGGGGTCTATCACTATATAAAATTGAGGTGATAGTGCGAGAAGGAGCCCACAAAACGTGGCACGCAAACTATGTTTAGGAATAGATATTGGCGCCAGCGCAGTAAAGCTTTGTCTGCTTGCACGCTCAAAACGAACTTATATGCTTGAGCGTTTTGGTATTGTACCTTTGCCATCTGAGACCATTGTCGATGGCGCGCTAATGAATTCAGCTAGAGTAGTTGAGGCGATTACCGAATTAATATCAGCTCATCGTATTAAAGTTAAACAGGCAGCGATTGCAATTTCGGGCCATTCAGTAATCATAAAAAAAATTCCCTTGCCGCAAATGACCAGAGAAGAGCTTGAAGATCAAATTCAATGGGAAGCTGAGCAATTTATTCCATTTGATATAAATGACGTGAATCTTGATGTGCAGATCGTTAATCAAGAAAGTTCGCAAAAAGGCCATATGGATGTGGTCTTGGTAGCGGCTAAAAAAGATTATGTTAATGAGTATACTTCAGTAGTTATTGAAGCAGGTCTTGAGCCAGTAATTTGCGACATTGATGCATTTGCAGTGCAAAATATGTTTGAAGCTAATTATGAAATGCAGCCAGAAAAAACCTATGCTTTGGTGAATATTGGTGCAGCAAAAACCAATATCAATATTGTGGCACGTGGTATTTCAACCTTCACTCGTGATTTAACGGTTGGGGGTAATACCTTTACCGAAGAGATTCAAAAGCAACTGTCAGTCAGCCGTGAAGAAGCTGAAGCGTTAAAGATAGGCAGTGGGGCAGAAAAAACAAATAACGTTGATATGGTTGTACCACAAGAAGTTGATCGAGCTATACGCTCAATTGCTGAGTCGGTAACCACTGAAATTCAACGTTCAATCGATTTTTATGTTGCCACTAGTGCTGATCCAGCACCAGCAGCAATTTACATTTCTGGTGGTTCAGCTCGTTTAAGTATCTTGATTAAAGCTATTGAAGAACGCATGGGGATACCGATTATTGTCGCCGATCCTTTCCGTCAAATAGTGATTGCAGATGGAGATCGTGAATACACCCGTTTAATGGGGCCAACTGCGGCGGTAGCTGTTGGTTTAGCTTTACGTTTTCCAGGAGACTCATAAGTTATGATGCGCATCAATCTACTTCCGGTGCGCGCAGCGCGGCGCCAAGTTTCAGCACGTCAAGAGCTGCTGATTATGTCGGGTACTTTGGTGGTGATTATTGCCGGCTTGTTTGCTTGGTGGACGGTAGAGACTGCCAAAATTAGTGACATGCAAGAACGAGTGGATACGGTACGCGCTGAGATGGAGACGGTGAAGAAAGACGTAATAAGGGTTCAAGAATTTAAAACAAAAGCAGAATTACTTGAACGCAAACTTAAGGTAATTGAAGAATTAAAATTAAAAAAAATTGGTCCGGCAAAAATGCTCGATGACCTTGCAGCGATTCTTACTGATGAACGTAAAGTGTGGCTGACCAAACTGGTTGAGAAAGATGGGACCATGACCCTCGAAGGAGGGGCGATGGAGGAACAAAATATTTCAGAATTTCAAATTGCCTTAACTAAAAGGTCAAAGATTTTTTCACAAGTGCGGCTGAATGTAGTAACCGCGCAAAAGATAAACGGTGTGCCATATCTTACGTGGATTATGGTTTGTAAAGCCAACTACGCGGCGGGATGACTTATGGAAGATTTTCTCGTTCGCTATGCCAAAATACCAATTCGACAACGTATTGGCGTATTTGCGCTTATTACATTGTTAATATTAGTTGGACATTGGTACTTTATTTATTCTGGTCAGTCGCAAAAATATGAAGCGCTACAACAGCAATACACCCAATTAGAAACTGAGCGTGCTGAGAAACAAGCGTATGTCGAAAATTTACAAAGATATGAGGCTCGACTGCAGGAACTACAACAAAGCCTAAATACCGCGCGTTCGCAATTACCTGATGATCCTGATGTACCGCAATTGCTGGCGCAAATTGGCAGCAAAGCTAAACAAGCTGGCTTAGAGATTGATCGTTTCGCTCCTACAGGGGAGCAGCCTAAAGATTTTTATGCGGAGATTCTATTTGATGTAAAAATTCATGGTTCTTTTCATGAGATTGGCACTTTTATAGATTCGATGGGAAAACTCGATCGTATATTAAATGTAAGCAATTTATCGCTGATTAATCCGCGCACGATTAATCAAAAAATAATACTTGAGAGTACTTTTATGATAAAAACCTATCGATTTCTTGATAAGGTTGCGCCGGGGGAGGGTAAATGAAAGTTAATAGTAGCTACTTATCATTTAGCGTAGCAATACTTAGTTGCTGGTCAGTTTTATTATTAGCTAGCTGTAGTGAAGAACCACAAAAAGCTGCTAATGTGACAACTGCTAAACAAGCGCCAAAAGTTACAACGCTGCTACAAACAACTGTAGAACAAAAACAGCCATATTCCTATTCACCGGTTGGAAAACGTGATCCATTTTATTCTTATCTTGCTGAAATGGAAGCGTCATCACGTGGTGCAATACAGCGCCATCGAGAACCAACTGAAAGCTTTGAGCTCGATCAATATCGTTTAACCGGAGTAGTTACCGGCACATCACAACCTAGAGCTATGGTCGAAGATCCTGAAGGTAAGGGACATGCAATTAAAATTGGCACACGTTTAGGCAAACGTGGCGGAATTGTAACTCGGGTAAGTAATGACGGAATTATTGTTACTGAAGAATTTCTTACACCTACTGGTGATAAAGTACGTGTCCCCATAACTATTAAGCTACCGCAGCCAGAGCTTAATATTGGAAGGGATCGTTAATGTTACTGATGAGGAGAGTTGCTATGGCGATGCGCAGCAAGACAACTGTCGCCGTATTTTTAAAGGGTTGTGCTAAACTATTTAACGAATTCTTCACTACGAAATCGCAAGTCTGTAAAGTTAAGCAAAAACCAAATGCATGCAACTTAGGTTTGCGCCGGATTAACTGTGCGATGTTTCTCAGTATATTAATTATAATTATATCTATCAGTATAAATAATGTTAATGCTGCAACCCGTAACGAATTATTAGACATTAAAATTGAGAAGCAAGAGGCTGGTAGATTAATTCGTATTCAAACAGAAACTGCTCCAATTTTTACAGTATTTCGTTTGATTGATCCTATGAGGATTGTTGTTGATATTTCTGGTGGCAGTATTGCCAAAATAAAAGGACCGATTGATGTTGAAGATGGTATTGTAAGTCAAATTGCCACCCGACAATTTAACGCTAACGGTCTTTATATTGCACGAGTTATTATTGGTTTCGATTCTGATGTACCATATCAGGTCGTCGCTGATGGTAATGCAGTTTTAGTAACTACTGGTGCAGCAATCAAAGATACTAAGCAACCAATCGCCACACCTGTTGAAGATCAATCAAACAGAGGTCTACTAAGTAAAGAAACTGATAGTAGTGGTGAAATAGATCAAAATCAGAATAACAGCGGACATAAATCAGATACCTCTAATACTAAACAAGAGGTTGCTCATGTTGAAATAGCATCCATAAATACAAAACATGAACAAGTAAAAACCAACGCAGAAATTAAAGACATTAAAGTAACTAAGCAAGACGAAAAGGCTGAAGTAAAAAGCAAAAAAGAAACTGATGAAAAACAGATTATAGTTACTAAAAATGAAACAACTAATACCAAGGTAAAAGACAAATCAGCAACTTTTTCTCAAAAAAGCGATAAGAAACTTAATAGTAATGCAAAAATATTACGTTGTTCAGGTGTATCAGTAAGCCAAGCTGCCGGTGGCACCATACTTATTAGTTTAAACGGCGAACCTATATTTAAACAACAACATATAGATAATCCCCCACGTTTGGTTATTGATTTGCCTAACACCAAACGTAATACGCGACGTACTACTTATAAGGTTAATGTTCCTTGGGCAAAACGAGTACGTTTGGGTGATCATAACACTACCACCCGCGTAGTTATTGATCTTAACCGTTTTGAAATTGAACCTAAGATAAAGGTCAATAGTAAAGGGCTGTCGGTTAGTATTAGTGCAAGAACTTCAGAGAAGAACACCGCAAGCGTTAAGAACGCCACCGCGGTTTTACCTATCACTAAAACTCATATTGCAAAAGTGCAAGATGTTAGTTTTGAACGTCAAGGTAATAAAGCGCGTATCGTAATAAAATTATCTTCAATCCCAACAGTGATGGTTGATGATCGCTCACGTAGAAATTGGGTAATGCAACTACGCGATACTACATTACCTAAAAAACTCGAACGCAGTCTTGATACTTTAGCATATGCTACGACGGTAAAGATGGTTTCAACTTTTCAATCTTCGCAAGACCCACCAATGGTAAATATTGTTGCCAATCTTCAAGGCGGCAGTCAGGCCTCACAAAAGCTATCTCAGCATGGCAAAACCATAGTTTGGGAAATTGAAGGGCAAGATAGCAAAACAGTTGCTACTAGTGCGACTCCACAAACCGCAGCATTTGCAGCAGGAGCAACAACTTTAGCTAATAGTATGCCAAAACAATCGCATAAACGGGTAAATATGCGACTTAAGGATGCTGATCTAGTAAATGTAATTAGATTTATCGCCGATGTTACCGGAGAAAACATTATAGTTTCTGAGGCGGTTAAAGGCAAGGTAACAGTTAATTTACGCAATGTCCCTTGGGAACAGGCACTTGATACAATTTTAAAATCACGTGGTTTTGATAAAGTGAGACATAATAACATTATAAGAATTTCAACAGCCGCTGAAATTCAACAAGAACGTGAACGTGATATTGCCAAACGTAAAGTTTTAATTGAAACCGGTGAAACAGTTATTCGTATGATTACGATTAACTATGCCATTGCCAAAGAACTGCTTGAAAAACTAAAACCCATGCTTTCACCACGTGGTTCTATTCAAGTTGATGATCGTACCAATACCATTGTAGTTGAAGACCTACGTGACAACATTAAACGCATAGTAAGTCTTGCCCGTCGTTTAGATCGACAAACACCACAAGTTCTTATTGAGGCGCGAATTGTCGAAGCCTCAAGCAATTATATTCAAGAGCTTGGAATTCAGTGGGGAGGTACTGGGCAAGCTTCTTCTCAATATGGCAATTCTACTGGTTTGACGTTTCCTGGTGAAGTTATTGCTTCGGGTGCGGCAGATGATCAACAGACAGTAAATACTGGGACAATTAATCCGGGTCGCTTTGCGGTTAATTTACCAGCCGCAATCGGCGCAGGCTCTGGTGGTGGTCTCGGATTTATTTTTGGTTCTGCCGGCGGTGGGCAATTGTTAAGTTTGCGTCTTTCAGCGCTAGAAACTAATGGCACAGGTCGAATTATTAGTTCACCTAGAATCGCGACGCTTGATAATCGTACTGCTAAAATTGCACAGGGTGTTGACATTCCGATAAGTACGACATCGGCTGCTGGTACCAATACGAGATTTATTCCGGCAAATCTCGAACTCGAAGTTACTCCTCATGTAACTAATGACGGCACCGTATTATTAAGGCTTAAAACTTCAAAAAATGAACCTGATTTTGCCAACCGGGGCGCCAGCGGTGATCCAACTATTGTTAAAAAATCAGCAGAAACTGAAGTTATGGTGCGCGATGGCGATACTGCCGTCATTGGCGGTATCTATACGCGCAATACTTCTGAGACATATGCAGAAGTACCATTTTTTAGCAAAATACCAATAATTGGTTGGCTATTTAAGAAAAAACGCAATGAAGATCGACGTGCGGAGTTGCTGGTTTTTATTACACCACGTATTGTCAATCGCGAGTCAGCTTTGATTAGTGATGCTGCAGCTACGATAAGTAGTACGCCAGAAGCACCAGCGATTTCAGCACCAGGTGAGTCGGTAGGCAGCGGCAATACTAGCCCAGCTACAGAGTCACCATCTTCAGAGGGCATGTAACCATATGGTTACGATAGCTCTGTATTTTTAGGAGTATTATGTTGCGTTTGTTAACAGCAGGAGAGTCACACGGGCCCGGGCAAACTGTAATTATTGAGGGTTTGCCTGCGGGTCTTGAAATTAATAGTGAAGAAATAAACCGCGATTTAGCTCGACGCCAAAAAGGATACGGTCGCGGTGAACGTATGAAGATCGAGACCGATAAAGCAGTTATTCGATCTGGTGTTCGCTTAGGTCGTACAATGGGCACGCCTTTGGCTTTTACCATTGATAACCATGATTATATCAATTGGGAAAAATCAATGTCTCCTCAGCCACCAGCGCCTGATGCAGAAGTGCCAGATATTTCTTTAGTGCGACCGCGCCCTGGACATGCTGATCTTGCTGGGGCGTTAAAGTTTCAGCAAAAAGATGTGCGTAATATTTTAGAACGTACCAGTGCAAGACATACAGCAGCACGAGTGGCTGTCGGTAGCATTGCCAAAGCAATTTTATCTACGCATGGCATTGATGTATTAGGACATGTATTAGCTATTGGTTCGGTAAACGCTAATCCGGATACCGCTGATCTGGCAAATTTACGTAAAGTTTGTGAAGCTTCACAAGTACGATGTGCTGACGATGGCGCTAGTCAGGAGATGATGAAGCTGATCGACAGTACCATCAGTCAAGGCGATTCTTTAGGTGGACGCGTTGAAGTCATTGCCACTGGTGTACCTCCAGGACTTGGGCATTTTGCTGAATGGGATCGACGTTTAGATGCGCGTCTGGCACAAACGGTGATGAGTATACCAGCTATAAAAGCCTTTGAGATCGGCGATGGTTTTCTTGTTGGCACTATACCAGGCTCACAGGCACATGATGAAATTATTTATGACTTTGAAACAAAACGTTATCGACATACTACTAATCACTCTGGTGGTATTGAAGGTGGCCTATCAAATGGTGAGCGCATTATTGTTCGTGCAGTGATGAAGCCAATTCCGACGCTGGCTCGGCCCCTAAAATCTGTAGATTTAGTGACTCATGAAGTAGTTGATGCAGGAAAGGAGCGCACTGACTCGGTTGCGGTACCTGCATGCGCGGTTGTTTGTGAAGCAGCAGTAGCATGGGTGATAGCGACAGCATTTCTTGAGCGTTTTGGGGGGGATACTATTGAAGAAGTCACTGCAAGTTACCAGCGCTATCTTACTGGATTGGATCAACTATAATTATGGTGCGAGTTCGCAAAGATAACAGCGGTGAGCGGCGACACGTAGCCATCGTTGGTTTTGCGGGCTCTGGCAAGACGACCATTGGTCAAACTATAGCTAAGCGTTTAGGTGCTACATTTATTGATCTTGATGCGGTTATTAGTAAATCGGCAAACCGTTCTATCACTGAAATTTTTCGTGAGCATGGCGAGGTTGGTTTTCGCGCTTATGAACGAGCGGCATTACGTGAAGTGTTAGAAAAAAACACACCAACTGTTATAGCAACCGGTGGCAGTACTTTTGTTGATGCTTCGATGCGTGGTTGGGTGCAGGCGGTTGCTCGTACGATTTATTTAAAAGCTAGTCCAGAAGTAATATTAACTCGTATAGGTGCTGGCTCAGGTAGTGGTAGAATGATAAGACCAATACTCTCAGGCTCAAATCCTTTAGCCACTATAAAAAGATTGCTAAACGAATGTTATCTCGCCTACGAGCAAAGTGATATTGTCATAAATACTGATAATGCTGGATGTGAAGAAGTAGCCGCTGAAATTTTGGCGGCCTTAGAACGTCGTGAGCGATTACCAAAGCATGATAATCGATTTGAAGCAAAAGTGATGGTCAGTAAAAGGGGTGATTCGCAGCAAGGTAAAATTAAGGAAGCAAAGATGTTAGAGAATAAAGATGAATCTATTGATGAAATAGTAGCCGTTTCAGGACAAAACCCTGATGGTACGGCTTTACTACGAGTTCATACGACAACGGGCAGTTATCCAGTAGAATTAAGGCATGATGCAGGGCTATGGATTGCGCAGGCGATTGCAGTAGTTGCAGAAGGTACCCGCATAGCCATTATTTCTGATGATACTGTAGCTAAATTACATTCCCAAGCTTTACGTGACAGCTTAGCCGCACAAAATAAGCAAGTAACTTTACATACATTTCTGCCAGGCGAAACTTCAAAAACCTTGGATACCGCAGGTTTGCTTTATGATGAACTACTTACAGCAGGATTAACTCGAAGTGATGCGGTAGTGGCGTTAGGTGGAGGTGTAGTTGGTGATGTAGCTGGTTTTGTCGCATCAACTTTTTTGCGTGGCATTGCGGTAATTCAAGTGCCAACGACAACACTGGCTGCAGTTGATTCAAGCGTTGGTGGTAAAACTGCAGTAAATACTCCACGAGGTAAGAATTTAGTTGGTACCTTTTATCCACCGCGTGCAGTGTTAGTTGCAGCAACACATTTAGCAACACAGCAATTACGACAACATGTTGCCGGTATTGTTGAAGCCGTAAAAATGGCGGCCACGCTTGATCGTGAGGTTTTTCAAGCTTTAACAAATGAGGCCCCGGCATTGCTTGCTTTTGAACCAAAATCATTAGCACGAAATATTGCTCGTGCTATTACTTTAAAGGCAGGAGTAGTTACGCGTGATGAACATGAACATGGTGAGCGTGCTGTGCTAAACTATGGTCATACTATTGGTCATGCTATTGAAGTAGGTGAATCGTATCGCTTCTTGCATGGAGAGGCTGTGGCGCTCGGGATGATTGCAGAAGCAGAATGGGCAGAAGACACAGGGATTGCCAGCGATGTTGTAGCGCCACTAACAAAAGTTTTAAAAAGTTTGGGTGCGCCAACTGATTGGCGTCAAGCAACTATTGATCTAGCGGCTATGGGTCTTGATAAAAAACGCCAAGGTTCAACGGTAAAGTTGCCTATTGTAACAACTATTGGGTCATATAAATTTTCTTCGGTGCAACTTGATGACTTAGTATCTTTTATTAAGAGCAGGAGCGGCTAAAATGCTACGACAGCTAGCATTGTTTGGAGTTTTTGCATTGAGTGCTTGCGGTGCCGAGAAAGGTGCGTCTTTGCAAATACTTGATTCGCCAGCACCTAATGATAGTTGTGAATTTAGCGCGGATACAACCTATTATCTGCCCTCTGGATTTTATGACCCTCATGGATATGGCGGGTTTTCTCAGGGTGCTTATTCTTTTACCATGCGTTTGGTTAATAATATGATAACGCCGAGCGAAGATCCCGCTACCCTTTTTGATCGTGACGTACGTTCATCAACTAATGATGTTAATATTATTGGTTTTAATATGTGTTGGGATTTAGCAAGCAATTATGAAAGATATGGTAGTGCCAATAATGGTACCCCATTTAAATGTAATGAATTGCCTCAAGACCAAAAATCATTTATTGCCAGTGCCGCTAATATTGCAGCGGGTGGTGGAAAACTCGCAGTTACTGTTTTGGTATTGGATCTCGAGGCGTTGCAAGCGCCCGGCATTTATGGCTCTGGTTTTTTCCCTGCTGCAATTGCTGAAGCGCCAAAACAAACTACCTCAACAAATCAATTACCTTTCAGTCTGCCTTTAACTGTAAGTACCAATTATTGGGGAGATTTTCCTTTAACTGGTTCTGATCGAATTTTATTATTGACGCAAGCAATTGGCAAAAACCAAAGTGGTGATCCCGTTTCTTCAAATTGGTTTTTATTTCCTGTTGATATTTGTGTTGGGTGTATAATTAATGACTGTGGTGCTTCACCTACTTATGTTAACGATTGTGGTGATGGTACATCAGCTTATGAAGGAAGTGTTATTGATTTGACAAATTCTTGTTTGCCTGCTCAACGAGTGAAAACACCAAAATGTGTTAAAATTGAATGCTCAACATAGTTTTAATCTATGCTATATTAGCTTGACTCTATTTTTTACTAGTTTTACCCAAGGAAAACGTGGCTGAATTAACTTGGAATACTGTAACTATGGCTGAGCTTCATTATAAGCAAGGTCATATCGAACAAGCATTGGAAATCTATCGTGAAGTTCTATCTCGTGAACCAAACAATGCCAACGTACAAGCTCGTATAAGCGAACTTACTAGTATATTGGCCCCAGATAGAGGAGCAAGCATGGGTTTTCGTGAACATATTCAACATATTGTCGATGCAACCCCTGGCGCCGTAGCTTGCACTATTATGGGGTTTGACGGTATTGCCATCGATACCTATCAAGTTGGTGGTATTGAAATCGACCTACCGACGTTGTTGGTTGAGTATTCATCGGCAACTCAGCAATTACGTCACAATAGCACGCAATCTTTCACCGGGCCGCTTGTAGAAATGCTGATTCGCGGTGAGTTAATGACGACAGTATTTCGGCTTTTAACAGATGAATATTTTTTGGCGGTTGTGCTTAAACCATCGGCGTTAATTGGCAAAGCGCGTTACCTTATGCGTTTGGCCAATGGTCCAATTGCTAAGGAACTTAGCTAAACATGGCGCCATCACGCCGCAACAATAATAGTAGACCTACGACCAAAAAACGGTGCCAAACACCCTTGAAAAAGTCACTGCGTATAGTCGTCATTCACGGGCCAAATCTCAATTTGCTTGGTGAACGAGAACCTGGGGTTTATGGCAGTACCACATTAGCAAAAATTGATGCTGAGTTAGTTAAAATTGCTAATGAATTATCTGTAGAGGTAAAAAGTATACAGTCAAATCATGAAGGAATTTTAATTGATGCTATTCACGCTTTGCGTGGTTGTTGTGATGGCATCATTATAAATGCTGGTGGTTTAACCCATACTTCAGTTGCCTTACGCGATGCGTTGGTTGCAGTGGCGATTCCGTTTATTGAAGTGCATGTTTCAAATATCTTTGCACGTGAATCATTTCGCGCCCATTCATATTTAAGTGATGTTGCAAAAGGAATTGCTTGTGGTTTTGGGCCGTTATCTTATGAATTAGGTTTGCGCGGTATAATAGCTATATTGCGTCGATAATACTGCAGTAGATGGTTTAACGCGTAGCAATAATATTTTTGGTGTGTACCTAAATGTCTCCCGTCGATCTTCACAAAATCCGCTACTTGCAGCCCACGTGCTTATAAAATCCTGCCTGCGACTTGCCAACAGCAAGCCTCGGCATGATTTTTTTGCGCGCGTGGCCCTTGTCACGCGGCTTTTGTGAATTTCTCGGTCCAACATTTAGGGACACCCCCTGAATAAATTTGTTTTTTTTTCACGAAGAGCTATCGACGGGCTAACCAAAGTTGTGGTAACAGCTTGAGCCGATTCGAACCAAAATTAGGAACCAAAATTAGGGACACCCCCTAACAATTATTAAAACTCAACTTGCCGTATTGAGTTGTTACAAGTTGTGACAGCAATACGTCCACAACTATTTAAGGAGTTGTATTACATGTATAATACTCAAGATTTTCGTAATGGTTTAAAGATTCTTTGGGAAGGTGAACCATACATTATTGTTGAATTTCAACATGTTAAGCCTGGTAAAGGCAATGCCTTCACTAGAACCAAAATTAAAAATCTTCTTACTGGCAGAGTATTAGAGCCTACACTTAAATCGGGTGAAAAAGTTGGTGTGCCTGATATTGAAGAAAAAGAAATGCAATATGCCTATCGTGATGGTGACCATTATTCATTTATGGATACCCAAACTTATGACCAGGTCTTAATTGATAAAGAAGCGCTTGCCGAAGCTGAAAAGTGGCTTTTAGAAAGTACCGTTTGTTCAATATTATTTTGGAACGGCAAAGCCATTGCAGTAACACCACCGACTTTTGTGGTGATGAAAATAACCTCATGCGAGCCAGGCGTTCGTGGCGATACTGCTACAAATGCCACAAAACCAGCCACAATGGAATCTGGTGCAGTGGTCAATGTTCCACTTTTTATTAATGAAGGCGAGTCGATTAAGATTGATACACGCACTGGTAGTTATGTTGAGCGTGCTTAAGTCTTCTTAATTTTTAAAGTATAATGCCTATTTTCTTTTAGGTGTCATATCCACATTGAGTATTACAACTTCACCAGCTTTTAATAATACATTTTTGTTTTGGGTTAGGTGTCCGCGACTGGTAATCGTAATATCATAGCGTCCCGCATGCAGTTCTACACTGAATGCCCCTGATTTATTGGCTATAATTCGTTTTTGGGTATCGTTGATGGTGATGACGCCACGAATTGGTTTACCAGTGGTAGCATCGATTAAGTTGCCTTTAAGTATTGCAGGCAAGTTTGCGCCCGTTGGTATCAAAGAAAAAGTAATTTGTTTAGTCGCATTTGCAGTATCTTTGGCAACAGTTTCTTCTGCAGGTTTATAGTCTTTGGCCTCGACCCGGATGCGAATAAGGCCGCCATCGACCGGAATTTGAGCAAGTACAAATTTGCCAGTTTTTTTATTAATTTTAATATCTTCCGCGGTAAAACCGGCCACCGTAACTTGGGCTTTTTTAATTGGTTTATCGGTAGATTTATCGATGATTGTACCAATGACTTTAAAGGTCGGCACTTTTTCGGGTTCAATGGTCATGTCCGTTTCTGGTTTTACACAATAACCATCACGACATTCTAATCCTGGCTCACACGAGGAATTGGGGCCACATGGTTTTGCGGTTGTTAAGCTAGAGGTGTTGGGATTTTTAAATAGTGACCAATTACCAGTGAAGCGAATAAAAGCTTCCCAAGGAGCAATACCCGGTACTCGATGATCACCTTGTGGGGCTCCAGCTAAACGCACATCACTGCCAATGGCCATTTCAATAAATGGAAGCTTTGCAAGGCGCATTTTAGCGCCAATTGTAGCACGGGCTGGATTAATGGCTGCAGATTTTGGCGCAGCATACGTACCGGAAAACTCTATAAAACCTCCAGTAAAAACATCTGGTGATATTGCAAGCGAACCCTGCACACCCAAGCCATATTCGATGACGTTTTTGCCATAAATACCAGCGGTAAATCGCTGCTGGGAAGGAACAATGCCATGAAACATTTTAGTTGTATTATCAATCACATATCCTAAATTGGCGGCAACTTCGAGAAAGGAGGCGATTTTATAAGAGGCAATAGCGCTAGTTTTAATCTTTGCGGCTTTAGCATTAAAACCTTTACCTCCTGAAGAGGTTGGCATCATTAATGAAACAAGCAGTCCGGTATCGAGGTCATGTGGAGCTTTATAACGTAAAATAGCACCAATTTCTGGATTGCCACGATAACTGGTATGTCTTGGAGTAAGGCTATCATTAGTGTTATCAGCTGCAACCCAGGTATTCCAAATTGAGAGAAAATCAAATGGTGTGAAATTAATTAGGGCGGTGCTTACCCAACGATGGTCATGATCATTAGCGAGAAAAAATTTATCAGTAGAAAAATATTCTCCAGTAAAACCTATTACTAATTCACCGGGTAAAACGATTTTGGCGCTAGAAATCCGATGCATTCCTGGTGCACCATTAAGAGCAATTCCCATAGCGTCAGGTAAATTAATAGAAGTAGTCGAAGCAATCTCATTGCCATATGCAATGCTACCATTAATCAAAAAAATAGCTGAAAATATAACCGCAAAATTACGCATTGATACCCCTAAGCCTGTCACTCACTTATCATGAAGTCAAACGAGTAAGATCATTTATTATGTAAGTAATGGTGTTGTTGGCTAAGCCGTCTTTGCTTATTACCCTGGTATAGTGTAAGGCAAGCTGGTTTTCACGTAACTAGGGACACCCCCTAACTAATTTTTAATTAAAAAGTAGCAACGAAAATATAATGTAACAATATTGTGATATTTACTCTGTTCACTATCATCATACTGAGGTAAGACGACGCCCTCGATGTATTTTAGCTTCGGAGGTTAGTCGTGGTATTTGGTCGCCTTTTGCCTCGTGAAACAAGTTTTTTTGAATTTTTTGAAAAACACGCTCAATTAAGTTTACAGGGAGCAAAAGTTTTTAGTGAAATAGTTTCTAACTCCTTAAGTGTGCAAGAGGGTGCTCGACAGATAAAAACCATTGAGCACGATGCCGATACAGTAACACACGAGTGTGTTGCAGCTTTGCATAAAACTTTTATTACTCCAATTGAGCGTGAAGATGTGCATCGGCTGATTTCACGCATGGATGACATTCTTGATGCACTCGAAGCGGCATCTGAGCGTCTGTCTTTATATGAAATTGAAGAGATGACTCCTGAAATTCGTGAACTTGGTAAGGTGCTGGTCAAAGCTACTGAAAAGCTGGGGGTAGCACTACGCGGCTTGCGCGATATGAAGCATGCTGAACCAATTTTAGAGGCATGTGTTGATGTTAATCGTCTTGAAAATGAAGGCGACGCTATTTTGCGTATTGCCGTAGCGCGGCTATTTCGTGAAGAGAAAGATCCAATTACCGTTATTAAGTGGAAAGAAATCTACGAAAATCTCGAGACCGCAGCAGACCGTTGTGAAGATGTCGCCAATGTTGTCGAAGGTATCGTTCTCGAAAACGCCTAAGAGTTAACGATGGATTTTTTGCTAATTTGTATAATCGGTACTGTAGGACTCGCGCTTATTTTCGATGTAATTAATGGTTTTCATGATGCCGCCAATTCTATTGCTACTGTAGTTTCTACTCGTGTTCTCTCACCGCGTTTTGCGGTGTTATGGGCAGCTTTTTTCAATTTTGTGGCCATGTTTGTTTTTGCTCCCAAGGTCGCAAACACCATCAGCAAAATTGTCCATATCGATCCTAATGACATCGCTTTTGTTTATGTAGTTATGGCAGGACTTATTGGTGCTATTGTTTGGGACTTATTTACTTGGTGGTGGGCGCTACCAACTAGCTCATCGCATGCACTAGTTGGCGGTTTTGCTGGTGCTGGTGTTGCTTATGCTGGTTTCAACGTGTTGCATTGGGGCAAATTAATAAAGACAATGCAATTTATTATTATAGCTCCTATGTTGGGTATGGTTCTTGGTTTCTTGATAATGCTTATAGTTTTTTGGTTGTTTCGTCGCTGGCGACCTCGGCGCGTTGATACAGTATTTCGCCGGGCACAACTTGTTTCAGCGGCACTTTATTCTTTGGGTCATGGTGGTAATGATGCCCAAAAAACTATGGGTATTATTGTCGCATTACTTGTCGCTTCAAAATATATATCTCCGAATCATGTTGGTATTCCGTGGTGGATAATTTTATCTTGTCACGCAGCTATGGCACTTGGGACAGCCCTGGGAGGTTGGCGCATTGTTCGAACCATGGGCATGCGTATAACTAAACTTCAGCCAGTAGGCGGTTTTTGTGCTGAGACCGCGGGCGCCTTTACTTTATTTTTAAGCACTGTATTTGGTATTCCGGTTTCAACTACTCATACTATTACCGGTTCTATTATTGGGGTTGGTGCTACCAAGAAATTAAGTGCCATTCGTTGGGGAGTTGCCAGTCGTATTATTTGGGCCTGGATATTTACTATTCCGGTTGCGGCGTTAATATCAGCGGCGGTATTTAATATAATTAATCATTTTCATCCCGGCTTTTAAATATATTTTATAGTTAGCCGCATTAGTAGGATTATTGTATACATTATACCACAACCAAGTACATTAAGATCAATATATGTATGCTAAAGGATGTAAATTTATGCATAATAAGGTAAACTGTTTGATGTTATGTGCCGTAAATCGTATTTTGCTTTCCTGGCTGTTGTAGGTTGTTCTCTTTTTCTATTACAATGTAGCGGTCAACTACTGCTTTCAAGCGATGCTCTTTGCAGTGGCGCCAATTGCTATTGTACTGAAAAAACCGATTGTGGCGCGCAATATGATTGCATTGATCATATCTGCACTGAGATGCTTTGTTTGCCGGGATCTTATAGCGGTTTTTGTGCTTCAGGCCGCGAGTGTGTCAACGGTATTTGCCTTGAACCCGGCGAAATCGATTATTGTAATTGCAAACCAGAGCAAGGCTGCAGAGATGGTGTATGCATTGATATTAATGATGATAATCAATGCGGTTTGGATTACCCGATAGGTTACTGTGGTCATGGTTCGGTTTGTCTTGGTGGTGAGTGCATTGAAATCACTACTAGTAATGCCTGCAGTATTGAACGTCCAAATGGCTATTGCGCTGAAGGTGCGGTATGTGTTGATGGATATTGTCAACCGATAACCGATTATCCCTGCTTACCAAATCAACTTGATGGTTATTGTGTTTTAGGGCAGCAATGTGTTGAGCCAGGTATATGTGATTATATTCCATGCGGTAAAGATGCGCCCACCGGTCGTTGTGATATCGGATTATTTTGCGGCGCCAAATTTGAATGTATCAAACAAGGTACTTGCGATGGTGATACTGATTGTTTAGACCAACATACTTGTGAAAACCATCTTTGTGTTCGTGATACATCATGTCAAACGACAATTGATGATTGTTTATTAAATGAACATTGTACCAGCAGGCATGAATGTTTACCTTTAGATAAATGTTATGAAACCGTCGATTGTGATGGTACAGATATATGTTCAAGTCTAGGTAACTGTATTGCAGCAGGTACATGTGAAACTAAAAGCGATTGCGCTGCAAATGAGAAATGTGGCTCTGCTAATATTTGTTTAGGCGAAGGGGAATGCAGCGATCGACAAGATTGCCCACCTGGATATGGTTGTATATCAGGTAGCTGCGTGGTTACTGGTGATTTATGTAATTATTCTACAGCCACTAGTGCGATTCGTGGCGAAGCATGTCCTACTGCGGGCTGCGTATGTGAAGTGTATGAACGTTGCAGTAGTGCTGGTAGCTGTATCTTTTTAGGCAAATGTGTAAACAAAGCAGATTGCATTGATGGATATTATTGCAATAGTGAATATAATTGTCAGCCAGAATCTACTAATACTTGCAAAAAAGATGACGATTGTGATTCACATAATTGCAGTATCACCGGTGGATGTATCCCAGCTAATAGCTGCGTGAAACTTAATGATTGTGATACTCAGGGCACATTATGTAGTGGTGATTGGGAGTGTGTTGCTGATGCTACCTGTGGCTCTGCAGAGCCGGTTACTACAACTCGGGTTGCGCCCAATATGTTGATCGTGCTTGATAGATCAGGGAGTATGTATAACGAATTTGTGCATTACCCTTACAAGGATCGTTGGACCGCAGCCAAAGAAGCTATAAGTTCTGTGCTTAGCCAACATTCTACTGAGATCCGTTTTGGTCTGTCATTATTTCCAGATCCAGATGGTGGCATAAAAACATCTGGGACATATGATGTACCAGTAAATGACAATACTAGTGCATCTATTATTACATTTTTAAATGACCATCCTCCATGTAATAATTGTAATACTCCTACGCGAGCTACTATCGATAACGTAAAATTAACTCCAGGGTTATTTGGTGTTGGTGATCTAACTCGCGAAAATTATGTTTTATTAGTTACAGATGGCCAACCTAATTGTGAAGATGATTGTGATTATAATTGTGCATCACAGAGACTAAACGCAGCTATTAATAGTTTGCATGCAACAGAGGTCAATGGGCAAATTATTGATATAAAAACTTACGTAATTGGATTAAATCTAAATACTTCAAGCTATTTATTTGATACCCTAAATTGTGCTGCGGTTTATGGCCACACTAATACGGCATGCGGAATTACTACTAATACATGTGATTATAGTAGCTCAACACCTACTTGTACTTGTAGTGCTGAAACTAATAACGCATGCTTTGCACCGGCCAACGATCTTACTGCACTTAATACAGCTTTTGATAATATCGCTGGTCAGATCGCATCTTGTAATTTTGCCCTTGATACTGTACCGGCAGATGCATCATTACTTTATGTTTACGAAAATGAACCAAATACACCCGCATGCGAGCATGCGGCAGAATGTTTAATCGAGATGGATGCAACAAACGGTTGGACCTATGTTAGTTCAACTAATCAAATAGTGTTTCATGGTTCAGCGTGTGATAATGTTAAATCTGGCAACTATGTACCCTATGTTATTTATGGTTGTGCTGGAGTTGAGTAAGAATATTTTAAATAATATAATTTTATGTCTCTTATTTAGAGACAGTATTTAAATTTTCTATTGAATAAAGATCATTGCTATACTGTACTACTATGTACTTTTGAGTACGATAATGTAGATTAATTGATGCTATGATTAACAAAACTTTTCTCAGCCTAATAGTGATTTTTGCTTCAATATTTTTACTTCAATGTAGCGGCCAAATACTTCTGCCTGGCGAAGCCTTGTGCAGCGGCCCTGATTGTTATTGTATCGATAAATCTGAGTGTGGTGAACAATACGATTGTATAGATCATCGCTGTATTGAGAAACTTTGTTTACCAGGCTCATCAGATGGTGCTTGTCCTTCTGGGCGAGATTGTATTAATGGTATCTGTATAATAATCGGTACTACTGGTACTACTGGTACTACTGGTACTACTGGCACGACAGCTTATTATTGTAACTGTAACCCATCGCAGGGCTGCATCGATGGAGTTTGTTATAGCATAACTGAAGAAAACCAATGCCGCATTGATAATCCCACCGGGTTATGTGGCAATGGTAGTGTTTGCTTAGGTGGTGATTGTAAAGAGATCACCCCTAGCAATGCCTGCAGCAAAGAACGTCCAAATGGTTTCTGCGCCGAAGGATCGGTTTGCGATGGTGGATATTGCCTACCTATAACTGAGCGTCCTTGTTCTAAGGATAATCAAGATGGTTATTGTGTGTTGGGGCAGCATTGTGTGCCACCTGGTGAGTGTGAAGCTATCCCTTGTGGTAAATCGATGCCTAATGGTCGTTGTGACCCAGGCGAATATTGCAGCTCGAACTTTCGCTGCATTGCTGTTGGTACTTGTGATGGCGAGGCCGACTGTCAAGATCATTATAAGTGCAACAATACACAATGTATACGCGATTATTCATGCAAAGATGCTGAAAAAGATTGTTTAACCAATGAGCATTGTTCATCTACTAACGAGTGTTTACCAATAGGTAAATGCAAAAACATAGATGATTGTGGTAATGATGAGAAATGCTCCCAGTTTGGCAATTGTATAAACAAAGCTAATTGCGAAGCTCCAGGTGATTGCACTGATAATAAAAAATGCGGGGTTACCAATGTATGTCTTGCCCCTGGTGAGTGCAGAGATAGAGCTGATTGTCCTCCCGGCCATGGTTGTATCGATAAAAAATGTGAAATAACCGCTGATAGATGCAGATATTGTGCAGAACCTTCAACAACTTGTATTAGCGGTGAACAGTGCACAGGTAATGATTGTGATTGCGATTCTTCATATCAACGTTGTAGTACTGGTGGCTTTTGTCTTTTTAAAGGTCAGTGTGTAAATAAAGATGATTGTATTGAAGGTTATCTTTGTGGTGATGATTATAAATGTCAGCCACCAAATACGGTTGCCTGCAATTCACAAAGTTGTGGCCAAAACAAATGTAGTTTTACTGGCGGGTGCATTGCTCCTGATAAATGTGTAGTCACCAATGATTGTAGTAATGCCAATGAATTATGCAACGGTGATTGGCAGTGCAAAACCGATACTACTTGTGGTTCGTGGGCACCAGTTGCCACTACTCGTGTATCACCAAATATGCTTATTGTTTTAGATCGATCTTCCAGCATGACATTAGATTTAGGTAACACAAACATAAAACGCTGGGATGCAGCTAAAAGTGCAGTTAGCACCGTACTCGCAGAGAATACTGATACGATTCGCTTTGGCTTATCAATGTTTCCAGCAGGTAATGTTGAATGTGCAACTGGAGTGATGAATGTAGTTGTAGGTGACAATAAAGCGAGTGAGATAAACAGCACCCTAAATACAAGTGGTACGGGTCATGGTACATCTACAAGAGCTACTTTAGATAATATTAAAGATAATTTATCAACATTTGGTTTAGATGATCCAAATCGTGATAATTACATATTATTAGTTACAGATGGTGAGCCATGGTGTGAAGAAAATGGCTGTAATGCCACCTGTCGTGCAGCACGAGTGAATGCCTCAGTTAAAGCATTGTATGATCTTGGCATTAAAACTTATGTTATTGGGATAAGCATTGGTAATAGCGGCGCTGGTTTTAATTCATTAAATTGTGCCGCAGTCTATGGTGGCACCCAAACACAAGATTGCCCGATTACTACAGGTTCATGCCAAAGCGGTTCAACTAACACTTGTAGCTGCAATGCAAATTCACCCACAGCTTGTTACGCGCCCGCCGATTCTTTAGAAGGACTAAATGCTATACTTGCTAATATTGCTGGCCAAATTGTCTCTTGTACTTTTAGCCTTGATAACACAATTGATGATTTAAGTCGGCTATATGTGTATAGAAATGATCCAGAAAATACCTCACTTTGCCCACAGCCAAGTGAATGTTTGATAGCACAAGATAGTGTCGATGGATGGACAGTTAATAGCAATACTAACCAGATCGTCTTTAATGGCAGTAGTTGCGACAGCATAAAAGATAATATTTACCATCCCACCTTAGTATTTGGTTGTCCCGTGCCTGGCGAATAACATGCTATTTAGTCATATAGCAGAAAGTCACTATAATCAGCCTTGACTTCACTACGAGTACCATCACCATCTGAGAGAATTCCAACTCCAGCAATAGGTGGTGGTTTATCTTTAATATCACCACCAAAATAACGATGAAATTCATTAGTTATAACTATTGATTCATGATGCCAACTATCAGTGACTGTTGGAGGACCTTGGCGTACCACAACCTGCATCTTTTTTAAAATACCAGAAGTAGTTCGCCAATTGGCCCCAGGTGGATATTTTGTACTCCAGATGTATTTTATTACATAACGACGCAAACCACTGGCGAAAGTTAAATATACCGCAGCAGCATTATCCATATGGCCTTCAATTTTTTCGTCCGCATTGATTGGGAATTGCCCGACCCGCCAACGCCACGAAAAATAACGATAAGGCTTGGGGTTCTTAAGGCGATAACCCAAAGTCACAGTTTGTTGCGGCGGCCGATAATGAGCATGAATAAAAGCCTCACCCTGTTTGCTTTTGGTAAATGTATAATAGGTGTTACTACCAGAAAATATTCCCACCACTTGCCAGGCTGGACCAGGAGCAAGTTTTAAAATAGATGGCGTTTTTTGTTCTGCGTGTATATCAGCAATTAAGATTATTTGCGCTAAACCCAATAGCGCTGGTAGCCAAATTAATAACTTGAGTTTTTGCAAATAAAGCCGGCTCATAATTACCTAGCAATCAACGTCACTATAACTTAAAAGCATTAAATTATGCCAGCTTTAGAAAATCTTGCATCACGTATTATAACTTATGCATCCAGATTAGCTCACCATATATATGAACATACGGTTTCATATCTTGCTATAGTTTTTTTGTTAACTGTAGCATCGTTATTTTTAATGACCAGGCTAGAGCTAAAAAGTGATTTCATTGAACTATTGCCACAAAATTATCAAAGTGTACGTGATTTACGTTTAATTATTAGTAAGGTCGGAGGAATTGGGCATTTATCTATAGCGATTGAATCAACTGATATAAAAGCATCACAGCGTTTTGCTGATGATTTAGCAGAAATATTACATCGTGATTATCGCGACCGAATACGCTATGTTGATTATAAAATTGATAGCATTACAGCATTTTATAAAAAATATGCTGGTCTGTTTATCTCTCTTACTGACTTAAAAGATATTGAGCAGCGTTTGCACGAACATATCGATCGTGAAAAACGTCGACATATGCCTTTATTTATTGATTTGCTTGAAGATGATGAAGATTACAATGAAGCGCAAGCGCTTAATTTTGATGATATCAAAGCAAAGTATGAAAAAAAACAACATGGCACTAAAAATTATATAGATGGCTATTATACTGGTGAAGATGGTCATTTGCTCGCTATGTTATTAAAGCCACAAGGAGGCAGTACCAATGTAACTGCAATAGCGCGATTGCTTAAAGATATCAATGTCACCATAATGGGGCTTAATCCCAAAAGCTATGCGCCAGATTTACATTACGCCTTTGCAGGTAGTTATGCGATGGGTCTTGAGGAATATGAAACTTTAAAAAGTGATATTCTGGGTACTGCAATTTTATGTTTAAGCTTGATTGGTTTGGCGATATTTATATTCTTTAGACGTATAAGAGCTGTAGTATTATTAGGTCTTTCTAGTATCGTAGCGGTTTGCTGGACTTTTGCTATTGCGCAACTAACTATTGGTTATCTCAATACGGTAACGGCATTTCTTGGCGCCATTGTTGCCGGTGCCGGCATAAATTACGGCATTATTTTTTTGGCGCGCTATTTTGAAGAACTGCGGCTAGGGCATGAAATAGCAGCGTCATTGTCAATCGCAATAAGCAAAACCATAATGTCTACTTTCGCAGCCGCGGTTACCACCGCCGTGGCTTTTAGCGTCTTTGGTTTTTCAGAAGTTAAATCATTTTCTCAATTTGGTTTGCTTGGTGCACTGGGTGTGCTTTTTATGTGGATCGCGGCTTACACTTTTTTACCCGCGATGATTGTTTTGGCAGAGCGTTTCTGGACTTCAATAAATAAAGCAAAGCACCAAGGATTAATGAGTGATGAATTGTCTTTGGTTTTTTTACATGCGTGTTGGCGTCGACCTCGTTTAGTTATAAGTCTCTTTGCTATTGCAGGTATAATCGCGATAATAGCTTTTATTCATTATCTACCTAATGCTCTCGAGTATGACATTTCACGTTTGCGTACTAAAAGTAGTATGAATTCAGGCACTGCTAAACTTGATGAGCGCATAAGCAAAATTTTCCCACGTTCAATGACACCAGCAGCACTATATGTCGGCAGCCCTGAGCGGGCAGCTGCAGTATGCAAAGCTTTACTTGAACATAAAAAGCTTGCTGGTGATGCAGCGGGCATAGAACGCTGTCGTTCGATTTATTCATTTTTACCTGAACAACAACCAGAAAAACTTGCAGTTATTAAAGATATTCGCCACTTACTTACTGATTCTTTAATTAAAACATTAGCGCAAGAACAACAAAAAGAAGTTAGAGAATTACGCGATTCAATGCCAGAGCGTGTACTTGGTATTACCGATGTACCTGATGAGATGGCCCACTATTTTACCGATACCGAAGGTAAAATCGGTACGTTTGTATATGTTGACCCTCGGGCTGGTCGCAATCTTTGGAATGCCAAGAATTTAATACGTTTTACTAATGATATTCGTCGTATTACCCTGAGTAACGGTGAAATTATGACATCGTCTGGAGAGGCAGTGATTTTTGCCGATTTATTGAATCTACTTAAACGAGATAGCCCACGAGCGACTTTAGCCTCGTTTTTAGGTGTATTTTTAGTGGTATTGCTAATGTTTCGTGGTTTTAAACCGTCAATTTTTGTCTCGCTAGTATTGCTTAGTGGCACTATATTGATGTTAGGTTTAATGGCGCTATTAAATATAAAACTAAACTTTTTTAATTTTATGGCATTACCAATGACTTTTGGTATTGGGGTTGATTACTCGATAAATTTATTTCAGCGTTATCGTGAAGAAGGCAGGGGTCATATTGATAAAGCTTTGCGTCGCACTGGGTCGGCAGTTTTTTTGTGTTCGCTAACAACTATTATCGGTTATGCGGTATTAATCGTTGGTGATAGTCGAGCATTAATGTCATTAGGATGGTTAGCAATTCTTGGAGAGTTTACTTGCATTACGGCAGCAATGATTGGTATGCCAGCTTTAATAAATTATATTGAGACGCGAGTGAAAATAATAAATGACAAAGAGTAATAACTAGCTATTGGAGAAGCGTTAAATGAGGGCAATCAAACATTGGTATAGCTTAATAATAGTTATCATGCTTATATTAATAATAGGGCTACAAAAACCATATGCTAAACCTCCACAACCTAGAGAGTTACAAGAACAAATCGCAAAGTATCTGATAAAAATGCTGCGTCATCATGAGATAAACTTTCGCCTTCAGGCTGCAGAGAGATTGTGCAGTTATGGCGAGAATTATTGGGAAGAATCAGTTGAAGGTTTATTGCAACTTTTTGCTAAAGAAAAACATACTTACATTCGTTATCAAGCATTTAAATGCATAAAAGTACTGCTTTTATATAATAGTGAGTTTACTTTAACCTACCCCAAGTTGGCAAAGCAATTTGAGCTTTTAATACAAAAGGCCATACAAGATAAGTCGCCAGATATTCGGTATGAAGTGAATCAATATTTAAAAGCAGACAAAGTAAAAATTGCTAGTGACAATAAAATCATATTACAAAAAGCAGGTATTACTAATCCTGATAAATATTTTGAGCAACCTCGTTGTATACCTGGTGGCGGTTGTTCGCCAAGATTACAGATAGAACAACTCAAACCTATAGCAGATACACTTATTTCTTCGCTAGTTAAATTAGTAAACAATAGTAGTGAAGCAATTGAAATTAGAAAGGCAGCATTAAATTTATTAAGTCAGCTAATGTTGCCACAAGCGATTAGCGCTATTAATAAACTTGCAGAAAACTTCAAGCAAATTGATCCTGCAATGCAACTTGAGGTACTTATTTATAGTGTAAAATATTCTCCGATAACATCGGCACAACTAAATTATCTAATCAAACTTCTAGATTCTGAAGAAGCCTATAAACGTACAATGGCGGCGGTTTTATTGTCGAAAACTCCAAATTCGCTAAGTTATTTAGATAAGCTAATCCAATTAGCATCCAAAGATGAAATAGTGAATGTACGAGTTGTCAGTATGCAAATCATAAATGAAATGGTGAAATCGCTACCGTCATATCATGATAAACTTGTTAATGTTTTAATGCAAAACTTACAGAGCGAATATTGGATAGTAAAGGCTGCAGCGGCTGAAGCTTTAATTAGTATAAATAAAATAAAACCTGCAGCTATGCTCTTGACCAAAGCTAAGACAAATAAATCGGCTCTCTGGGCGCCTGATGTTACCAGAATGCAAGCTGAAGATGCACTGGTACAAATCCCTATTTTGCAGGCTTTAGGCGCAGTAAAGTCTTTAGCAGCAATCGCGGTACCTCAAATTATACCGATGCTGAAAAACAAATATACCAGTGAAGAGGCGGCTAAGACCTTAGGTGAAATAGGTGAAGAAGCTAAAGAAGCGGTACCATCGTTAACCCGTTTATTAAATGATCCTAAACTCGTTGTTAGACATGAAGCTATAATAGCTTTAGGAAAGATTGGTACAGCAGCTGATAGTGCTGTTACAGCCCTAGTATATCTTTATAAACATCCTAAAAAAACTAGTGGAGATGAAATTTTAGATTCAGATTACAGTGAAAAGACGATGATATTGCAAACCCTTAAAGCCATTGATACACCAAAAGCAAATCATGCTCACAATCAACTACAGCAATAAACCAATAATGACAATCACAAAATACTAAATATAATACGCCGGGTTTTAATAAACACTATTGCCTTTACCACTATTGATTATTTATGGCGATGTTTACGTGTGTAATAGTCAATAAAAGCGGCGGATAAATTATGCTTTGAATTTTGCGTTTTTAGATGAAATCGCCAAGCAAGCATGCTGATTAAAAATAATATTATAAAAACAGATAAAATATTATTAGATGTGCTAGCGCAGCCTTTCTTAAGATTTTGAGAAGCAATAGTTGGTGAAGTTTGAGATTTATCATTACTTGCTATTACCAAATTAACGCTAGTGCGAGTGGGTACATTTTCTTCGCGATTGGGGATTTGTGGTATAACCGTATCAGTGGCTAAGTCTGTTTGCCATACTAGAATAATGCTTGTTGGAGATATTTGATGCATAAAGGGGGTGCGTATTAAAGCGGCAACGGGGGGGTGGATTGTTAGGATTATATTTGGGCGTAAAAGAAAATCACCAATAGTGAAAAAACAACCCCTAACAACGAGCTATTTAACACAAACAACCCTTATTGCTACCGCTATTATATAGCGTAATCTACTTGAATAATTGTACTGTTATCGAATCGAATATTCAATTATGAAACTACAAACTGTAATTTTAATTTCAAAATAATTTTATGTAAAAA
>JAFGEK010000177.1 GCA_016931625.1 Deltaproteobacteria bacterium
ATGCTAATAAAGAGCCTCCTTGGTATCACTACCGCAATGCAGATACCGCTAATGTATGGCTTAAATCAGCAGATGCATATAAAAAAATAAAAAGATTGCCGCCAAGTTATCCCAAGAATTAGGCTTTGAGTTTGCTAAGCGTAACGGTAGCGGTACTAAAAAAGCCCTGCATACTACAACTATATCGGGACGCAGTATTAGTGAAGAGCCTCGCAGTCTTATCATATTATATCGCAGTCATTTAGGTAGCTTTGGCAATTTGACGGTAAATATGGATATATAAACAATAAAGGTGATGTCACTATTCCATTTATCTTTGATGAAGCATATTCGTTTCAGGATGGTCTTGCGCGAGTTAAATTAAATGGTGAAGAATGTTTTATAAAAAAAAAGGGTTGTTGTTTATCCCTGGAAAGAGAAAAAAAACAAACTATAAAGTGATAAGTTAGCTTCATTACTCCACGGGGGCTGGCAATACGCATGTCGTTTTATGCGCCGCTAGAGGCTAAATGTTTTATTACAGATAGAAATAAATATGTAAAATTCATAACCACTAAGGGCCTCTAAATTGTAAATCACCAATCACTTATTATTTACTACATCCAAAAGTTAAACACATGTTATTTGATATATGAGTATATTTTTGTTTATACATAGCCAATTAATAACCGGGGGCGGTTAATGAGCGGTGAAAATGATGGGTTTGTTGATGCTGACCACCTACTTGAGCCCAAAGATACAACTAAAGACACTGCTTCCAAAATAAAGCGTATTTACCCTTTAGATAAGTACACTATTCCTAATGAAATCCTGCAATATACCGATAAGCATCATTTTTTAAAGGTGCCTCTGCTGGGCCAACATAATCCCATAGCCAATATTGATAAATGGTGCGGTCGCACTTCGGCAGTAATGGTGTGGAATTACTATCAACGTGTATTTGGCAAAGTAAACGCTAAAACCGACTACATTACTCATTGGCGTGGCTCTAGTGGCTCTGATTATATGGATTTGCGCCACCCTGAGTCTAAAGATGCGGTGGCAATGTCGGGTTCGTCGTGCTCTCCTTTTGCTTTGCTTGAGTCTATAAAAGGTATGGAAATAGTCACGCCGGTTTATTTGCCGAAAGAACAAAACAACGCCAAACGTTTGAGTGCAGCCCAATCGATACTTTCTTCTTTTAAAGGCCAAACGGATGCCTTTGCACCTATAATCTCAGCCCTTGAAGATAACAACCCCATAGTTTTGTATACTGGTTTGTCAAATAGTTATGGTGGTCATATTATCGCTATTGCGGGCTATTGTGTTATGCGCGACATAGATGGCACGCAAAAACTGTGGTTTTTAATTGCCGACCCTTCTCGACCAAAAATGTATAAGGGGCCTCGTTTAACCCCCCTTCATGAAAACCCCGATAAGGCGCTTAAAATATTAGGCCAACTCGATGAGCAAAAGCATTTTGTCATACCTATTATTAACGGTGATTGGACGTTTGGTAAGGGTTATTTATATTTAATGCGCGTCAAAGGTTTGTTTATGCGCAATACCAATCAACCAAATGAACAAGCAATTTGGCTTGATGACTTATGCAATAACTATATAGGGGGCAAGGTTATTATTCGTCATATAAAAACCCCTGATACAGCCGGATTAGTACTTAGCAAAGGTGTTCGTGGGGGGTTAAGTTTTCCGTTTCAGCAAGATATTAGTGTGCTTGATAGTGTAGCAGCGGGTTATTATAAAGTTGAAGCAGCAAATACTGGTTTTTATCCCCTAGGCATCAACCGGGCTTTACATGGTGGGGTGCATTGGCCAGTGCCTGAGAAAAGCAAGGACGAAGACAAAAAGGCAAGCAAGGAAGAAAGCAAGGCGGCAGCCTTTGTGCACTCAATGGCGCCAGGTTACATCGTAGCTGCACGCATCTCTAAAAGCCCAGCTAAAAGTGAAACTAAAAAATTTTTACAGCACGACACCGGCTTTGTGCTGGTGCGCCACGATATAATAAAATTTGATGCTAAAAACCAAAAAGATGTCGGTGAGCGTCTGCCTTTTTATTCTCTGTATATGCATATGATGCCGACTGATTGGCCTAATACATTAAGCGATGTTTATAAAGATGTACCCTGGTTGCAACAGTTTTATTTGGCCCGTTATGCTGCGGTAGTGAATCTTAATACCAACGATGGCAATTTTGGCCAAATTATGTGGGCCAACAAGGCTGTTAACCCTAAAAGTGACAGTAAAGCGTCAGTGCATGACTCATTATCTGATTTGAGTAAATCAAAAGATATTGATTTGCACCAAGGACAACTGGCTCTTGGTTACGTCAAAAAACCACCAGGAGATTTAGCGCAAGGATTTGCTGCTTTGCAACATGGTGCAGTGGTCACTTTTTCAGCACCTTTATTGCAAGTGAATCATGGTGATATACTAGGTGTAGTAAAAGGCAAGGCAGACGAAAAAAACACGACTATTCACGGGGCCTTGCATTGGGAGGTATTTGCTCCGGCCAATAGTGAGTCGGCGCTTAAAGAGTTATTAAATTATGCCTCATCTACATTGGTGCTTGAAGCCTCTGATATTGTCGAAACTGGCGCCGATAAAAAAGACAATTTAGTTGATGCTGATGAGGCCAAAAAATTATTGGCCGATAAATTGCCAGAAGAAGATCAAAAACACGTCAATGTTGTATGTCTAGCGGCCGACAAAAAATATTCACTAGATATTATGGCGCAAAAATTACAAAAGTTTATGCATGAACAAGCGTGCTTTTATGAGCGCCCCCAAAAAGAGCCGCAATATTTAGAGCCTGAATTTACGATAGAAAAATACAAAAAAATTGATCTTAAAGTGCAGTGTTATCCTTTAAATATAAAAATCGATACTACAAAATATCCGGTAAAAAACCATAGCAAACGTCCTATGCCCTACATGCTTAAGGTGCAATATTTTGCATCGGTTGCCGATGCCGACGCCAATAAATATTTTGCTATAACTGAAAAAGAACTTAGCGAAAGTGATTTTAAGGCCAAAGAGATAAAACTTGATTTGCTTGTGCCAGCACTTACCGAAACCATTAAAATAGTAACCCCTAATTTTTATCTTAATTTACTTGATGCCCATAATCTTGATGCACAACTTGCTTTGGCTAAGCGCTTATTTGGGGCGCGCTGGCGGGGTTTGTTTTTGCAACATGTATCAGAGTGGTGCCCAGGGGGCATTAAAGATTTAATACCCAAATTACGTGACCTTAATTTATTACCTAAAACGTTAAAAGAAATTAAAAAAGATGATGAAGCTGCTGCAAAAGTATTAGATACTAGCTGGTATGGGGTACCGCAGTGTAATAATATTAAAAAGATTGATATAGCCACTCCCGAAGAAGTACCCATTGTGGGTAAACAAGGCAAAGAAGTATCATTGTTTAAAGGCAATAAGGCTATGTTGCCGACAACATCCATTGCCAATCACAATGGCAGTGCCGAAGTATTAGACGCACATCCTACTTCATTTTTATGGTTGCTTAATTATGTTATAAAAGACCAAAAATATCGCCTAATAGACAAGCGTGACCCCATAAATGCGGATGCCGAGGGCGAGCATGACCCAGTAATGTGGGGTTTTGGCTTTAGCCAAAAAGGCCCATATGTTGTAGGGCAAAAAATAACGGCAATTGTGATTGAGTGCGGTTGGAGTAATAATGAACTAATTATCAATCTCGAAAACAACGACAAACAAGCGCCACTTAAAAAATTTCAATTTGACAAAGGCAAATATGAACAAGGTGTTCTTACAAGTAGTCGCACATTGCCAGTTTGGGGAGAATACACTCTAAAGATAGAGGGCTATAAGGGTAATGTTGAAAAGCAGGCGGAAGCTGACCTGCCTATTACTATTGCTTTAATGTCACCACAAAACAATGAATTATTTCAGTTTGAAAAAGATGATAAAACCGGTTTTTACAAATTTACGCTTCATTTTTCTACCGGTTGCCCACAAAGGCTTAATGGCTATTTTACTTTTGAGCATGCAAAATTTACTTTACCTAACAACATACCCCAAGCCAGCAGTTGGGTAGTTGATGGTGATAGTGCAAACTATATTATCGATCTTAAAAAGGGTGTAACTAAAGTTACCAACAATTTTACTTTAGCAAATTATTTTACCGCTGAGGGATCAGAAGACAAAATTGCCATTGCTCTTTGCATAGCAATAGAATTATTTATACAATCCTTTAAAAAATCTCTGCTGGTACTAAGCTTAACCAATCAAGGCAATGAAGTTGTGTTTGAGCCCCACTCTTTGCCGCCGCAAGGCATAAAAGATTATGCAAAATATAAAACTTTAATTGAAAAAGTTATTACTGAAGTTAAAGTTGATGGTGTGGCATTTGAGTTTGCCGAAGCCATAAAAGAATACAAGAAAAAAACACATATTATTAAGAAAAAAACCTTTAGCATTAAAGCCACATATAACCAAAAGCCCAAAGATCTAGTATATAAAAAGCTTGAACAATGTTTACCCATATATGGCAATTCTTTTGGCGACACACCTGAGATTGTAGCTGGTTATATAAAACAAATTAAACGTAAAGATGTAAAAAATGTTCAGCTACAAGACCATTTTTCTTTTAATCAATTTTCTGATGTTGTGGGTAAAAAACAGATTAACTTGCACACCCAGTTAGTGGCGCGGTTAGAAAAATTATTTGTAGCCCATAAAAAAGAAAAGGGTGGCCACAAATGGATTAAAGTGTGTGCTTTAGACCCCAATGGTTTAGTAGTAGCCATTGTTTGTGGGGCGTGCGAGAGTTTTAAAAAAGGCAAATCACGCGAACAAGCCCGGCAAAGATTTGCTGATTGTGCCAAAAATTTGCAAGTAGAAGAAAATGGTAAAAGTGTACCGGCATTTAATTTAGTAGAGCAACAAAGATTAGATGTACGTTGGCCGCATAAAAAATCTAAAGCCACAGTGCTCGTTTTGGGCATTACCGAGCCTGAGTTAAATACTACCGGTGCGGTGGATTTTGTTTTTGACCCCAGAGAAGCTTTTTATCAAGTGCTTAAAGATGCCAACCCGACAAAAGACGAGCGTGTTTTAATCAAAGCTAGTTTTAGCGCTTTTAATGGCGATGCGTCAGAAAACTTTGAAGGCACTACAGCGGCTATGGTAGATATACCCAAAGAGCTTGAGCAAAAAGATAGCTTGCACGCCAAGGCCGACAATATATTTAAAACCTTAGCACAGCCTCGCATTGGCACTATTACACCAATGCTGCGTATGACTAACCTTGTTTTGCTAGCCCCTTTGATGGGGGCTAAAAACGATTGGCTAAATGCCAAGCCCACTTATTTTATTGCTGGCGAGGCTGTGGGCACAACCTATACTTCGAGTGCTTCGGGAGGCGCCAGAAGCAGTATAAGCATACCTTTAATAAATAAAAAGGGACAAGCCATTTATCTGGAAAACACACCAATTAAAGTGGAACTAAAAACCACTAACCCTGATGCCCAATTTGACGATGAGCGCATACAGATAGAAAGTGCTACCCTAGATGTTGATGTAACGCCAAAGCTTGTAGGCCCACTAGAGGCCGAGGCTATGGGTGATAATTATTTGCATTTTAGTGCTCCGGTGTATTGTTGTGATGTGGAATCACTTGCGCTAAGCATCACTGCTAAAACTGATACAGGTGCTATTACTGAAGCAAAATCAAATTGGCGCAAAACCAAAGGCAAGTTGCTAGATGATTGTTTGCAAAATATCGTAATAGTCTCTGGTGATGTCGATTTAAACAGCACTTATACGGCTAAATTAGCTTTAGTACACTTAATTAAAGGCAACACTTATCATTTTGAGCTGGCGGCTAAAAAAGATGACAAGATTTTAGGTTTTAAAGTAGAAAACAAGCTTGAATGTGATTTTACCTATACCACAGAAGAGAATTAAATAATATTATTCTCCATATATTTGCTCAAAAGTATGCCGATAATGCGCGCTTGAGCCGCCATCAGATGAATAATATGGTTTGTTATACCTATCTGCTTTAATATACCCACGGAGTTTGGGCAGACCATGTACGCAAAAGTCATCTTTCATGCATGGTCTATACGATATGCCAATATGCTGTACATCACTATTATTTGTTTCGTATATACCCGCTTCTGCAATACGAGCAAACAATACAGTTTTTGGCGGCGTACTTCGAAAAGAAATATTTTTATCAAACTTGGTATCAAACATTACTTGCGAGAGCATATCATTACCCAAGATAGTATGCATTTGCGGTACACGGCAACGAGGATAAAAAATTTGCCCTTTATCGCATGTGCCTTCAGGAACCCACATAAATCCATGAATCATTAAAGCAGCACCACTAGTGTACATTTCAGTCGACTCATTCATATAATAATCATGACGCTTATCCCAAAAGGCAACGCTGTCCATATTTATCCAACCCAAAGGTTTCTCATTTTTATCAACTAATAAAAAGTGATCATTGCGGGTGTAGTTTTTATATTTGTCAATATTAATGGTTGTTTCTGATTCCCACTTACCATCAGGTAAAATTACTTTGCCATTAATAACAGGTGGTGACACAAGGTTAGTTTCTGCTTCGGATTTCCACTTATCACCATGCATAGTTACTGTATCAGCAAAGGTATGAGCTAATGCCACGTTAAAGGGGCCATCGCGGGGATCAAGTACTCTAACTGGTGCATCATCGCGCCCGGGCCAAGCATATAACATTTGCGATTTAATAATATGCACAAACCCAGGGTTGTAAATAGTTGGTTTTTGTTTTTGCTCACCCTTGAGCGTTTGCCCTATGGTAGCACCGCCTAGCAAAATACCATCTTGGTTAATTAGGGCAAATGCTGCCTCTACACAGTCTGCCGCGTCGTCTTGCTCAGTAGCAATTTTTTGCACTTGGCGTAGTATGGGGTCACGCTCGGTAAAAGTTTTAGCTAGTTGATACTTTTCTAAAAGGTTTTGTAATTCATCGCTAAGTTTTTTGCTGCATGTATTACTAAGATGTTTTTGCTTAGCTAAAAAGTCGTTGTATTTTTTTATGTCATTAAATTTATAGCGAGTAATGAGGCGGCGGTTTTCCGTGTCAATTTGATCAGTAAACCAATATTGCAACAACTTACTAACCAGAGTTTTTTTAGGCTCAGCCAGCGGCGCAATAATTTTAGGCTGAGGCAGTATTGGGCCTTTGTATGTTAATTGCGATAAATCTGCAGGAGGCGTTGGCGCCAGCGCCACTGGTTTAATTGATGCTGATGGTAGTGCTTTTAAGTAGTAACTGGTTTTTGGTTTAATGTCTAAGGTAACCCCACGTTTTTGATAAATGTCTGCGAGATTAATTTTTTCAAATAGACTATCAATATTGTAATAAGGTTTATAGTAACTATCTCTATCGATTGTTCCATGAATATTTTCAACTTTCCATTTGCGCTTACTCGGGCGTCGCCATTCTATACGCATATCACATTTGTATTTAATTACGCTTGTTTCTTTTTGAAAAAGACCAACCACATTGCGCAGTTGATAGATTTGCATGGTTTTAGGGTGGGTTTTAGCCATATTGGTGCATGGCTTAGGTTGCACCTTAAGAGAGACTAAAGACAAATAATTATTTACCCAAATTGGGGCGAGCAAATAAACACATTCATCTTTTTTAGCGCTGCGGTCACGTTCACCACTATGGTCCCAAAACGCCCCATGAGCTTTAGCCGCCACCCCATAAATATAAGAATCACGGCTGATAAAACCTTCACGGATCATACTTTGGTCGAAAAACGCCGCTTTATCCATATCAATCCAACCCATGGCATCACCAAACTCATCAACTATTAAAAAATGACCGTTGTTGGTAAAGTTTAAATAGGTTTCAACATCAACAGTGTTTTTTTGTTTGAAGGCTTGGCTATGGGTTTTTATTTCTTTTTCAAAAGTATGGGCTAATGCCACCCTAAAAGGTCCATCGCGGGGGTCAAGTACTAGCGTAGGTGCATCATCTCTGCCCGGCCAGGCTTGCAATACTTGTGGCTCTAATATAAACAATATACCTGGGTTAAAAATAGTAGCTTTACGTTTGAGTTGGCCAACAACGGTTTGGCCGGTTATGGCCCCACCAATGAAAATACCGTTTTTATCAACCAGGCTAAAAACTGCATCAACACAAGCATCTGTGATGCTAACAGTTTTGGACACCGCGCGCACAGTGGAGTCGCGCTGTTTAAAATTGTAAGAAAATGAAAAGGTTTTTAATTTTTCTTTTAGCTCTGGGGTTAAAGAATCAACGCAAGAGATGGCAGTATTTTTTAGCGCTGCTAAAAAAATGTTGTAATTTTGGGGGTCGCTTTTGCTTAGCTTAGCATTAAGCTCGGTAGTTTTTTTTACTATGTCTTTTTCAAATTCATTGCGCACCAGATATTTTACATCGGTGGTCGTAAAATTGGGTGGCATTTTTTCGGGCAATTGGGGTGGTACCAACAATGGCCCCTTGTAGCTGCCCATGTAATTATTAACTACACGCTCTTGCTCTTGTGTAGCAAAGGTATTGGATGTTATAAATAAGCTAAAAGAAAATAAGTAAAAATAATTAACCATCAAATACCTCTAATTTGCAGATAATCAAGCACTTATTATCGGCGCACATCTTAGGTTAAGTATAAAATGACAATAAAAACTAACCCTAGTCCCTTGGCAATAGATATTGGCAATACAAGTCAAATAAGTGTGGTTGCCATACCCATTACCACAGTTGAGTTAAATGTAATTAGTAACGAAGTTACAAAAGTTACTACTCCTATAGCGATAAAAGGCAAAACTACAGGTTTTGGGGTTAATAAAGTTGAAGCGGTGTTTTCTTGGATTGTTGACCGCGACAATGACGACGTTAAAGAATATACTTATAAAGGTGAGATGACCATAGCTAGCAATGGCGACTTTGAATTTAAAGTAGATAATAAATCACCAGAGTTATCTGTATTTTATCATCGTCTTTTTGGCGGAGGTAATGTTGGTTACAGCATTACCCCCACATATCCCTATGCCCCAATGGCTATAGTGCCCCCCAAAAGCTCAAAGATTACATTTGAAAACACCTTAAAGATTGAATCAAGTGTAAAATCACCATCTGGTATGCCTGTTGGTATGCGTACAGAATTTAAACTTGAATATGGTCCTTTAACTAAGGAGTTACTTAAGGGTGGGGATAAAGTGGTTTTGTTTTGGCAAGAAGATGATAGTGATAAAGACGAACATAAAAACAATCGTGATTTTGCGGCTTCGGTTGATTGTGGAAACGATCATTCAAAAGCGCGGTAAAGCGATCATACAGAGCGCAAGAGATCACATAAAGCGCGGCGATGCCAAAAATTGGCAA
>JAFGEK010000178.1 GCA_016931625.1 Deltaproteobacteria bacterium
ATGTTTTGCAATATCAACACCTTATAGATTCCTGCTTGCGCAGGAATGACGATAATAGGTGGTTGCTCGACTTTTGCAAGTGGCTCTTATATTAAAAATTTTAATAATTGTTCAGGCAAAATAATATTTTTTAACTCAACTTTGCACAAGTTCAACCGGTACTAATTCATCAGGCAGGGTTATTTGTAAATTCGCCTCATAGGCTAACTTTGCTAAAGCAGTAGCGCCAAGGTTAACCACGCCGACTCCGCGGGTAAGCTTGGGGTCTTGCCAAATTTCCCACTCATATTTAACGATAGTCTTAAGACCATTACTAACTCGCCAGGCATCGCCAGCTAATAAACCACGAAATGTTGTAACATACCCGCCCCGCAAACCAGTTGAATAATCATGTTGCAGCAATAAATTATCTAGCTCCGGCAAACGACCAGCGATTAAGAGCCCCACAGCCCAAACCCGAAATACATTAAATACTTGATCAAATAACAACGTGGGGTCGACAATACTGTTAAAAAGCTCAAAAGCAAGCTCTTTATTACCTAATGCAACCGCAGCATACAAAGCTTCTGCACTAGCAGTGGCGCGACCTCCTATTAATTCACTATTTTTATCAATACGATATTTCCCCGCCCTTAATTCTTGATGCAATTTAAGCATATTTGCCACAGCAGTTAACATTTCATCACGCCATTGCTTTGTATGCTTATCTAAAAACCAACGACAATTTGCACGCGCGCAGTGTGCTTCAAACATGCGAATATATAAATGAGGCTTGGGTAATTGTTCTTGCAGGTGATCTAAATCAGCCATAACCACGCGCAAATGCTCTTTTTCATTTTGCAAACCCTTTTCAGCCTCAGCTAATTGTTCGCGAACTTTTTCACAGGCATTTTTTTGGTTGTTGATTTCAATATTACAGTCTTCAATCTGCACTAAAACCTTGGCTCTTTCACGACGAACGCGCAAATACACCTCACCCTTGCCCAAATTTTTCATTTCATTCATAAAATCTTCAGCACGAGCAGTTAACGCAGCAAGTTCTTGATGTAGATTGGCAATTTGATTGTTATTTTCTGATAAAGCTTGTGAACGATCCTCAATACGTCGCTGATAATGACTAAGCCCTTGTTTGGCTTCATCCATACGAGTCAATAAAAGCGTTAATTCATTATCGATTTTTTGGGCTAATTGGCCGGCTTGTTTTAATTCGTTATCTAAAGTTGGCACTAATGGTTCAAGATCAGCCAATAAACCTGTAACATATGCCTCTGATAGCTCCATCATAACCATCCTAATGGTATATTCATCATGCTTGCACAGTGAAGCAAAGCTTGATTAAGTCGTATTTGCGTATATGCAGTGTTCCATAAAAACTTAATTTATGTGTAATTTAACATTCAAAGTAGTGAGATCTTGATAACACAGTGTTATTAAAGATGGCACTGTGGAGGTTTTAAGGTGATGTATAAAAAATATATTTTTTTTACTAGCTGCTTTGCTTTGCTGATCGTTTTTGGGTTGTCTACAAGCTGTGGCAATCCCTGTGAAGACCTTGGCAATAAAATCTGCGCTTGTGAAAGCAACCAAACTAATGTTGATGGTTGCAAACTGCGCTTTAGCAACGATACCCGCAAAGTTAGCAAAGCTGAACAGCAACGTTGCTCTGACTTTATAGATACATGCACTTGCGCTGCCTTGGCATGCGGCGATTTGGCTGCTTGTGGTCTTGCAAAAGATACCGAAATCAATATTGGGACCGAGGCTTGCCAATAACTTTGTGCATATTTCATGAAGGAGCCAGTGTGAAACAAGAGCGTGCACGGGCAAAGGCAGAACGCCAGACTAAACGAACCGGACGCAAATATCGCCCGCATATAAAACGTTTTGAGCGTTTTAATTGGCACCGCGCCATGTTTGTTCTTCCTAATCTATTCACGCTATCAAGCATATTTTGCGGTTTATATGCTATGACTCTGGCTTCTGGCGAGGCTAGACCGCAGCAACTATCACAAGCAGCATTAGCCATTTTCTTTGGTATTTTTTTTGATATGGCAGATGGCCGAGTTGCCCGACTTACAAAAACCCAAAGTGATTTTGGCATTCAACTCGACTCTATAGCTGATGTTATTACTTTCGGCGCTGCACCTGCAGTATTAATTTATAAATGGGGGTTAGTTAATCTTGGATTTATCGGTGTATTGGCTGCCTTTATTTATATAGCTTGCGGTGCATTACGCTTAGCTCGATTCAACGTTTTAGCATCTCGCTCTACTGGTTCAAAAAAGTTTTTTATTGGGTTGCCCATACCATTAGCCGCTGGGGTAATCGTTTCATTAGTTTTATTTCACCAAACCGTATTTGCTACTAATGTTGTACGCACCAGTAATATACTCGTACTGCTTTTAGTGCTTTCGTATTTGATGGTATCAAATATTCGTTACCGCTCATTTAAAGACTTACGCCTATCACCAAAGATTTTATTACTTACATTTTTTCTGGTAATTGCTTTCAGTGTTATCGCTGCTAGCATTCAACCAACCTTTGCTTTGCTTTCATTCTTTAGTGCTTATGTCTTATTAGGGTTATTAGAAGAAATAATTCAATTTATTCGCAGTTACCATACTAATCATGTAGTTAATAACGGCAACATAACCAACTCTCACACATCAAATGATTCATCAACAAATAAATCTGACCAAGGAATGTGATAGTGAATCACGCCCAGTTACTAGCGTCACTAAAACATTTAAATAAAATTCCAACAGCACCGTTTTACGAGTTTGATATTACTAATGCGCTACACGCGATTATTCGTAAGCATGGGTTAGATTATTCTACCGATGCATATGGTAACACTTTAATTCATATATATAATGGTAAACCCAAACATACAGTTGCTTTTGTTGCACATCTTGATCATCCAGCATTTCAAGTTGTCGCTGTTAACAAAAAACATGTGATATGCACACCAACAGGCCAAATTCCTATTGTTGGTCTTGCTGGAACAAAAGTACTTTTTCCTAAATGCAAAAATGGTCCGCTCTCAGGTCATATACATTCAATAAAGACTACTCATGGTACGCCACGCCGACTAAAACAAGCCGTAATACAAATTGCCGCTCAAAACCATCTTCCCGCTATTAATGATTTTGCTATTTTCGATCTTTTATCATTTAAACAGCGGGGTCCTCGTTTGCATCTTCGCGTTGCAGATGATTTGGCTGGTGTATGTGCAATATTAGCTGCACTTGTTCGTCTTGCTCGCAATAAAAGTAAATGTGATGCCTGGGGTATATTTACCCGTGCCGAAGAAGTTGGGTTTCATGGAGCAATTGCCTTAGCCAAAAGCAATTTTTTAAAGCGCGACACTACAATCATCTCAGTAGAATGTAGTAATGCTTATGGCGATATTACTCTTGGAAAGGGCCCGGTTGTACGTTTAGGCGATCGTAGCGGACCTTTTAACCCCCGTGCGGTTGCCTTAGTTGCTGGTGCTGCTCGTCATCTTGATCCAAAAAAATTTTTATTTCAGTCCGCTCTTATGTCTACCGGCTCATGTGAAGCAACTGCATTTAATGCTTTTGGGTACCCTAGCGCTGGTATTGCATTGCCTTTGAAAAATTATCACAACCTTGGTAGCAAACGACCAGTGCCAGAACAAATTGATGCGCGCGATCTTTTTTTGGCTGTCGATCTTATTTTTGCTACCGCCGAACGTGCTGGTGATGGTGTTGATGATCTTTCTTTGCTGCGTCAGCAACTTGTAAAACATTCGAAATTTGGTAGACGCAAACTACTTTCAACTCATCATCGTTAAACAAAATCAAGAGAAAAAAATATATTACCCATAAACGAAAAACGGCAGCCATGAGGCTGCCGTTTTCTGCAATTTCAATTTACTGCAAAATTACTTCTTTTTGGCCACTTTCTTAGCAACTTTCTTAGTTGCTTTCTTGGCAACTTTCTTTGTTGCTTTCTTTGCTACTTTCTTTGCAACTTTTTTTACAACTTTTTTTGCTACTTTCTTTGCTACTTTCTTTGCTGTCTTCTTTGCTGCAGGCATTGCCAACCTCCAAAAGGGTTAATAGGTATAACCGAATGCAATCTTAGGAATGCTGATTTCACAAGTCAACGGTATAAATGAAAGTTTAGTAAAACAAATGTTAAAAAAATTTTCGCTCCAAAGTGACATGAAACCACGTGGTGATCAAAAACAAGCCATCAAAGAACTAACTTTAGCCTTCAAACAAGGTGAAAAACACCAAACGCTTCTTGGTGTGACAGGTAGTGGCAAGACATTTACTGCTGCAAACGTTATTGCACAGCTTGGTTTACCAACATTGGTAATTGCGCATAATAAAACACTCGCCGCGCAACTTTATAGCGAGTTTAAAGAACTCTTTCCTGAAAATGCCGTGGAGTATTTCGTTTCATTCTACGATTACTACCAACCTGAGGCCTACGTTCCTTCAAGTGACACCTACATTGCTAAAGATTCAAGCATCAATGACGCTATTGATCGTATGCGACACGCAGCGACACGATCTCTTTTTGAACGTCAAGATGTTATAATCGTTGCTAGTGTCTCTTGTATATATGGCTTAGGTTCTGCTGAGGCCTACCATGATATGTTGCTTTTTGTGCACCGTGGCGAATCGATTCCACGCGATCAAGTGCTGCGCAAACTCACCGAAATTAAATACGAACGTAATGATATTGATTTTCATCGCGGTGTATTTCGTGTTCGCGGTGATGTTGTCGAAATATTCCCAGCACATGAATTAGAACGTGCGGTACGTATTGAATGGTTTGGTGATGAAATCGAATCAATAGCTTATATTGATCCATTACGCGGCAAACGACTGCTTAGCCTTGATAAGATCGCCATTTATCCTGCGACTCACTATGTTGTTACCCCAGAAGCGCGTTCACGAGCGTTAGCCAGCATTCACAATGAACTTGATGAGCAGTTAAAGCTACTACGTTCTGAAGAAAAACTAGTTGAAGCTCAACGATTAGAAGAACGTACCCGTTTTGATTTAGAAATGATCGAAACCATAGGTTACTGTAATGGTATTGAAAATTATTCACGCCATCTAACTGGTCGAGCCCCTGGCCAGCCTCCACCAACCCTGGTCGATTATTTTCGCAGCGAATTTTTATTAGTAATTGATGAAAGCCATCAAACCATACCTCAATTAGGCGCTATGTATCGTGGTGATCGCTCACGCAAAGAAACTTTAGTGCGTTTTGGCTTTCGCCTACCCTCTGCTTTAGATAATCGACCACTAAAATTTGAAGAATTTGAAAATCTTGTTGATAAAGCCATCTATATTAGTGCTACTCCAGGTGATTACGAGCTTGAAAAATCTCGTGGAGTAATTGTTGAACAAATTATTCGACCAACCGGACTTGTTGATCCGCAAGTAGTCATTAAAGCTGCCTCAAGCCAAGTTGATGATCTGCTTGAAGAAATAAGAGTAGTGGTTAATCGTAATATGCGTGTTTTAGTAACTACGCTTACCAAACGCATGGCTGAAGATCTCACAGAATTTCTCACCGACGCTGGTATACAAGTACGTTATCTGCATTCAGATATCGATACCTTAGAACGTGTTGAAATTCTTCGTGACCTTCGTATAGGTCATTTTGATGTTTTAGTCGGCATTAATTTGCTTCGTGAAGGTCTAGATCTGCCTGAAGTAGCTTTAGTCGCCATTCTCGATGCTGATAAAGAAGGATTTTTGCGTTCCGAACGCTCGCTTATTCAAACTATTGGTCGTGCTGCTCGAAATGTTGAAGGTCGAGTTATTCTTTATGCAGACAAAACTACTGCTGCCATTAATACAGCTATTGAAGAAACCAATAGACGACGAAGTAAACAAATCGCCTACAACGAAATACACGGAATTATTCCTCAAACCGTCACCAAGGCTATTCGTGAATTGCATATTCCCGAAGCACCAAATACACCTGCTGCGATAGAAAACCATGAACTTGAAGCTAGTTACTCTGATCTACTACACGATTTACCAAAAGTGATTGATAAACTTAAACAGCAAATGCAGCAAGCAGCGGTAGCCTTAGAATTTGAACGCGCCGCCGCATTGCGTGATCGCATCAAAGATTTAGAAGAACAACATCTACGTTTCGGATAAAAAGTTATAAATTATCTCTGAAGTTTTTTGCGAGTTGATAACATAGCGTCTATCATTATTGACGTGGCATCTATGTTGTTTACTTTTTTTTTATTGGTTAGTCCTCTGGCACTAAATCCAGGCACGAGTACCACTAAAATTGAACTAACAAGTGTCATTTCTGCTTTAGCTAGTAGCAATCCTATCCATGCAGTTGAACTTGGTGCTGCCTTACTACAAGCTCCTGAAGAAATAGTGCCTCAAGCACATTTACGTTTCTTAACTGCACGTACTAAGTTCGATGCAAGCGAATTTGATACTGCATTGGGTCTATTAGACGGTCTTGAAAATGATTTACCTGAAATCGCTGATGTTATTTATTCTTTAAGGGCTCACATTTTACAAAAAATGGGGTTACCGTTAAAAGCAATAGTATGGTGGCGTAAAGTTTTAAATCAAAACTTCAAGTCTCGTCTTACAAAAAACGCTCAATATAATATTGCTCATGTTCTATTTAATAATAAACAATATGATGAAGCCGAAATAGCTTATAGTGACGCCTTAAAAACAGCGCCACACTCAGCTTACGAACCTCTTGCACGATTTAACCTAGCGCAAATAGCTGAAAGTAGCGAAAAATGGTCAGTAGCAGCAAAAAATTACGGCTATATAGCAAATTATCATTCACAATTGCCAATTGCTTCACTCGCCCAAATAAAACTTCAGGCACTGATTAAGCAAGGCCTTGTCGACCCACCAAATATTAAGCAGCAATTTAAAAATGTCGATATGCTACTGCGCTCACGACAATTAGATAAAGCTCAATCTGCAATTGCTCATCTTCGACCATTGATTGCCAGTTATGACAACGAAGCTTTCGATAATATCGTTTTTTATTCAGCCATACTCGACTTCCGCCATAATAATTTTAACGATGCTTTGGCCAAATTAACTTCATTAGTAAAAAATGCTGATCAAAATAATTGTCGTCAGTATCAATATTGGTTAGCACGCACTTATTCAGAGCTTGGACGTTACCAAGATGCGGTCAATCTATACTTACAAATAGCTAAAACAGAAACGACTCAACGTAAAAAACGCGATGCGTTGTTTATAGCTGGATGGCTAGCATATAATGGTGGTGATCATCGCCAGGCTATTGAACTTTTTAAAAAATTTAACAAAAAATATCCTCACGATAAAAAAACAGATGCTGCTTTATGGTACTTAGCTTGGAATGCATTTCGTACCGGTGACTTGCGCTTAGCAAGAAATAAGCTACGCCAACTTTGCAATGATTTTCCTCGTAGCATTCTGGTTCAGCAGGGACGCTATTGGCTTGGTAGATTCGCCACATTGGCTGGTGATATCAAAGCATCTATTAACTCCTACAACGAAGCTATTAAATTATCTCCTTTAAGCTATTATGGCGTACTCGCAATAAAAAAACGTAATGAATTAGAAACACTTGTAGCAACGCTGGCAAATACTGCTTCTAATAATGCAAATGTAATAACCAAAGATTTAATTGACTATCGTTCATTAAATTATTGGGATAAGCCAATTAGTAATCTACAACCACTTACCACCAATGTCGTCCTTGATTCCGATTCAATATTAAACCAAGACGAAATTCTTGATTGGAGTTCAGAGGCAGGTAAACGGCTTTCAATACTTATGCGCTTAGGAGTAAATGATATCGCAAGCGATACTGTATTATCTGTACCAACTGAAACATCAGCAAATAATTCTGCAATAGCGCTTGCGCGAGCAAAAATTTTTCATCAACTTGGTGATTATAATGCTGCATATCGCATCATCGAAATTTACTTTGGTGAGGCGATGAGGAATAACCCTAATGAATATAAAACCTCATATTTTCATTTTGCTTATCCTTTTGCACATGAAACCATAGTTGCAGCAAGCGCCTTAGAACAAAATATCTCTCCCTTTATAATTTTATCCGTGATGCGCCAAGAAAGTGGTTATAATTCTCGCGCTCGCTCTGTAGCTAATGCAAATGGTCTGATGCAAATAATACCTCCGACCGCAGAAAAAATAGCTTCAGCTCTTAATATGGAAAATTATCATGATGATTTGCTGCTAGATCCAACGATTAATGTTCGTTTTGGTGCTTGGTATTTAGCTGAATTATTAAAGAAGTTTTCGCAAAATGCTGTTTTGGCCATTAGCAGCTATAACGCCGGACCTATCGCAGTAGAACAATGGGTAAATAATAATCATCTTCGCCTTATTGATGAATTTGTCGAAGAGATCCCATTTTTACAAACCCGTAATTACGTCAAGCGCGTTATCAGCAATCTGGCAGTATATTCATGGCTATATCAAGGTGAAACAATAACTCTAAGTCAACGAGTGCCAAAATCTTATCTTGCTAATGTTCGTTTCTAACATAAAAAATAAAATTAATCATTGGAGCCACTTGCAAAACTCGATAATATTAACAATTATACTAACAATAACGCCATTCCCGCGAAAGCGAGAATCCAGGAATGTTATGTAAAAACAATATGTTATGGACCCCCGCGTTCGCGAGGGTGACGATGAAAAGGTTATTATGGTATTTTTG
>JAFGEK010000179.1 GCA_016931625.1 Deltaproteobacteria bacterium
CTACTTTTGCAAGTCTTGCTTCGCATTGTGCGGTAGGTCGCGTTAATGAACCATCGGGGTTTTTAAGACGAACGCCCCTTTGCAGTCTTTCAAGCGCCTTGGTATCGGGCCTCCCCCTTACTTTCACCATGTATGTTCTCGGTACTCTAAATGATGGATGAGTTAAAACTTGGGCCAGTTCGCCATCGTTAGTTAATAGAATTAATCCTTCGGCATCAAAATCTAATCTACCAACTGGGTACAATCGTGGCAGTTCACCCTCAAAGCGCCGTTCGCCTTTAGCGCGGCTTCTTTCAAGCACGCGCATAATCGTTGGGCGGCCTTCAGGATCACGTACCGTGCTAACCACATGTGTTGGTTTATGCATAGCAATTGTCAGCTTTGGTTCTGATTTAAGGCGACCATGACCTTCTACTTCAATTGTGTCATTTACTGGGTCAGCCTTGGCCCCTAAAGTACGAATCACTTGACCGTTAACCCTTACCCGACCATCTATGATATAATTCTCGGCCGCTCGTCGCGAAGCTATGCCCGCGTTAGCGATTATCTTCTGCAATCGAATTTGTTTCATGGCTTTTAGTGTAAACCAATCTCTCTTAATTTTGTGCGTTTTTATTATCAGTATTATTATTTGTTACTGCTATTTCGTTGCTTATGGTTTCTTGTTCAATCTGAATACCTTGCGATGCTAAGGCATCACGCGTTGTAGCCTCTGTAGTAGTAAGCTGTGACATTGCTTGGTCAAGCAATTCAACATCAGGACCTGCATCAAAGCCCAACTTCTTTGCTTGTTGACTAAGTTTTTCAATACTTTGATGCTTTTCATCAAAATCACGCAACTCTTCTGTCGATTCTGGGTTAAGCTCATGAAATTCACGTAGACTTGGCAGTTGAGCAAGATTGTTTAAGTTAAAAAAGCTTAAAAATTCTCGCGTGGTCGCATAAAGCATAGGTCTACCTGGTTCATCTTTTTTGCCAACAATGCGAATAAGATTGCGTTCAAGCAATAAACGCATAGTACCGCCACAATCTACACCACGAATATCATCTATTTCTGGCTTGGTAACCGGTTGGCGATAGGCTATTACCGCTAAAGTTTCAAGCGCCGCTTGCGACAAACGCAAAGGTTTTTCTTCACACATTGCGCGCAATACATATGAATAGCGAGTATTTGAACGATAGGTTAGACCATCAGCGACCTGTACTAATACAAAGCCTCGTTTATCATCACTTTGGTTAGTTTCTGCAATTAATATATCGTATATACTCTTTAATTCGCTAATTAGTTCTTCTTGTATCTCTTTGGTTTCTTCACACCAAAGTCTTAAAAATATTTTCTTAAGGGTATTAAGTGTTACTGGTTCAGCAGAAGCAAAAACAATCGCTTCAATAGCATGTCGTATTTCGTGGCTATCCATATTTATAACCGCCTCTCGTTTTCATCTTTGGGCGTTTTTTTATCAAAACTAGCATCTAAACCTTCAAGTTTAGCATTTGCTTGCAGAGCAGTAGAAAAACGTGCTTCAAGATAAATACCGCCTTCATTTGATTGATAAATACGTAGCAGTTGCAATTTTACCATTTCTAAAATAGCTAAAAAACTTACGACAATATCAATACGCATTGCCAAATCGGCTAACAGTTCTTCAAAGGGTATTGACTGACGCTCAATGAAAACTTCAATAAAAGCACGTACTCGTTGACGTACTGATACTGCTTCAAGAACAACCTGATGACGTAATTCAGGTTTTTGTCTTTTAAGCACCGCATCGAAAGCTTCAATAAGGGCAAATAAACCTACCTCTGCTAATGGCTGAAGTTCAGTTGATTTAGGGATATTTTCAGGATTGCGGTTAAAGGTATCACGCCCTACACGTGTTAAACCTGCTAATTGCCCCGCCGCATCTTTATATTTTTGATATTCAAGTAAACGCCTTACCAAATCTGCGCGTGGGTCAGTTTCTTCTTCGTCATCTACTTCAACCGGCTTAGGTAATAAAAGTTTAGATTTTATGTATAATAATTCAGCAGATACAGCTAAAAACTCAGCAGCCACATCAATATTTAATTCTTCCATAGTATGTAAGCAATCAAGATAGCGCTCACATATAAAGGCTATAGGAATATCAAAAATATCAAGAGCATGCTTGCGGATAAGGAATAGAAGCAAGTCAAGTGGACCTTCAAATCCATTAACATCTATTTGATATAACTCATGGTCACTTTCAGCTGCTGGGACGTAATCATTTGGAATAACTAGTGGTGGGCGTTCGGCTTTACGAGCTTCTTCGGCTGCTTTGGCCTCTGCCTCGGCAATACGAGCGGCTTCTTCTTTTGCAACTCGTTCAGCCTCTAGCCGTTCAGCTTCTTGTTGAGCAAGTCGTTCAGCTTGTTCTTGGGCGGCTTGGGCTTCGGCTTTGGCGATTCTTTCAGCTTCTTGTTGGGCTAGACGTTCGTCTTCTACTCGTTTTATTTCTTCTTGGGCTAATCGCTCAGCCTCTGCCCGATCAGCTTCTTCTTGGGCAATGCGAGCTTGTTCTTGAGCAATTCGCGCTGCTTCGAGATCAGCTAAATGCTGATCCCTCTCTTGTGAAGCTTTGGATATAATTGTCGGTTCATTGGGAATTGGCGCATCATTTGTTAAATGATTTGGTGCTGTTAAACGCAAACGCACTTCAGCTTGACGGCTCGAAGTGATCTTCGTCCACCAACGACGCACTGAATGAGTTACGCGCGCAAATAATGCACCAATGCGCTTTTTCACAGACCCATTGCCTCCCGAACTTCAATCATGGTTTTTTGAGCTTCTGCTCTGGCAACGGCATTTCCTTGTGCAATTGCGTCATCTAAATCACTTGATGCAAGGATAAGTTGTCGTTTTTCACGAATTGGCTCAAGAAATATTTCTAGTTTTTCGAGTAGTTGTTTTTTGCAATCAACACATCCTATTGCGGCAGTACGACATCCTGTTTCAATTTCTTTAAGAGACAATTCATCCTGAAAAATAGTCTGATATGAATAGATATTGCATATTTCAGGATTACCAGGATCAGTGCGTTTGATTCGTGCAGGGTCTGTTGGCGCTGGCATAACCTTTTTCTTAATTTCTTCTTTACTATCAGAAAGGTACACGGCATTGTTATAGGACTTTGACATCTTTCTGCCATCTAGTCCAACAAGCCTTCGTGTCTTAGCTAGCAATGATTGGGGCTCAGGAAATACAGGTTTATAATAACTATTAAATCGCCGTACTATTTTACGTGATAGCTCAACATGAGCTACCTGGTCCTCGCCAACTGGAACATGAGTTGCTTTATAAATAACAATATCAGCCGTCTGTAGTAGCGGATATCCTAAAAAACCAATCGTTGAGAGATCACGGTCACTTAATTCTTGTCGCATTTCTTTATATGACGGCACCCGTTCAAGCCACGGAATTGGAGTCAACATTCCTAACAAGGTCGATAATTCACCATGTTCAGGTACTGCAGCTTGCGTAAAAAGAGTGGATTTTTTTGGATCAATACCAACTGCAATCCAATCAGCAAACATCTCACGACGAAAACGTAAAAATTGAGAAGTATCATTATACCCAGTAGTAAGCGCATGCCAGTCAGCTGACATAAAAAAGCAATGATATTCACCACTGTTTTGTAGGCGAACCCAGTTTTCTAAGGCACCAAAATAATGCCCAAGATGAAGCGGACCAGTAGGTCTGTTTCCTGATAGAACTCGTGCTGGATTTGCCATAATAAGCTACCTTTTGATCGCAAAACAACGAAACGTCAATTAGGGGGTGTCCCTAAATAAATTACTTTAACTAAGACCTACAATTGCCTTTAATCCTGTAAATATTAGCTCGACAGGACGAGCTAATATTCGACCAGCAAAAACAATTATCAAAATAAGACCAATCCAACCAAAACGACGGCTTATGTTATGAAAACCAGAAGCCCATGCAGATGGTAACAAACCTGCAAGAACTGACTGACCATCTAATGGAGCTACTGGAAGCATATTAAAAACAAACAAAGCAATGTTAATTATGACCATACGAATTAAAAAAGTTGCAATTGCTTCGGGAGTATTGGCGATATAACCTGAATGCACCAAAAAAGATGCTAACGCCAAACATATAATTGCCATTAGCAAGTTTGATATTGGCCCGGCAGCCGCTACAATCATATGCCCCTTCCACATTGAAATTTTGCGCGTGTAACGAGATGGATCAGTAGGAACAGGTTTTGCCCAACCAAAAGCTGGTAGTCCTTGCATTGTTAATAACAACGGCAATACGAGTGTGCCAATTGGATCGATATGTGCAATTGGATTAAGGGTTAAACGACCGTGACGCGTAGCGGTATCATCCCCAAGCTGCTTAGCACTCCAAGCATGAGCAAATTCATGGACAGAAAGTGATAAAATTACGGGTATTAAACCAATTATGGCGACTATAAAAGTATCAAAATTGCCTTGTTCCACAAGAACTCCCAAGAACTCCCAAGACCTAGATGTTGCCGCCGCTTCACTAAATAAGGCAACAGTGTGAAACTTAAGCTAAACAGCATCCGGCTTAGTACGCTGCTATGCATACCGCCGTCAACCGCCGCCATAATATTAGCTATAGTTTAAAAAAAGGCTTAGTTTTTGTAGCCAATTACTAGCCCTTGCCAAGTGGATGGTGCCTATCAACTACTGAACATAAGTCTTTAGTATCAACATGGGTATAAATCTCAGTAGTTGCAATATTGGCGTGCCCTAACATTTCTTGTACCGAACGTAAATCAGCACCACCCTGCAATAAATGCGTAGCAAAAGCATGGCGTAGTTTATGTGGTGACAGTGAACGTGCAATCCCCGCTTGAACTCCCAACCGTCTGATAATTTTAAAAATGGCCATTCGTGATATTGGTAGGCCACGATTGCCTATAAAAATATATTGACTTGGACGCCCTTTTAATAAAGCAGGCCTACCTTGATTTAAATAAGCAGTTAAAGCTGCAATCGCTGGTTTTCCAAGAGGAACCACGCGCTCTTTGCTACCTTTACCAAATGGTCTAACAACCCCAAGAGATAAATGCAGTTCGTCGATTTGTAATTGGCATAGCTCACTAGCACGTAAACCAGATGCATATAGCAACTCCATGGCTGCATGATCACGTAATGCTCGGGGGGTTGTCGTATGTGAAGACTGCTGCATTAAACGATCAGCTTCAGCTCTAGATACAACAATAGGTAATTTACGACGTTGGCGTGGACCAATAAGCAATTTAGTCGGATTTTGTTTTATTTTTTGTGCAACTACTAGAAAATTGAAAAACTGTCGAACAGCAGAAAGTGCTCGCCCCTGACTTGCAGGAGTTAATCCTTGTTTTGATAACCCAGCAAGCCAGCGTGTTAAATGTAAAGTACGCACTGCTTCTGGTTTATTAACCTTTTGATCAGAAAGCGCTGTTCGCAATCCAAAGAGATCTCGTGCATATGCTTCAATCGTCCGTGGCGAAAGATTGCGTTCAACCCGTAGATGTTCAAGATAGCGGTCACAAGATTGTTCCATTGCAGTAAAAAATACGCTTTTATTATATATTTGGCAATTTTTGTTTATTTACTTCAATCTGATAACCTCATGTATAGTTGGTATTTTTTACAATATTAATTTATACCTTTATAAAGTGACTACCTTCAGCAATATCTCATTTGAAGAACAACTTTGGCGTCTTGCACAAGGTTATTTAACCAGTGGCGAGCCGGTATCTTTTTATGATGCTTTTACTTTAATTCGCTTGGCAAGACGAAGCGATAATCTTAGCGAAAAAACACTGCAATATCTAATTTCGGTATTTGATCACGAAACCACTACTAATGGCGGCAAAGGTGTATTAGCAGATTTCTTGCGTGCTTTAACTCAAAGACAAAATAAACAACGAGCCCGAGCTGAACGTATTATCTCCATTCGTGACCATGATACTACCATTCGCACTTTTGTTGGCGCGACATTATACATTTTAGTTAGTGACGCCACCGCAACTGCCGATGACTGGAGCGTAATCTGTCTTGAAGGTCCGGCTCAACTAACTCGCTTATCACCAATTCGCGCTCAAAGTTTAAATGCAGATTTTGAATTATTTTTGGTAAATCAAGGCCAAGTATCTTTAGAGCTTTGTACATTAAAAACCGAACGTAATATTAGAGATAAACGATTAAAATTATTAATAATAGTTGAATCAAAGAATACTTAAATTTCATACTCTACTTTTTAAAGCGCTAAAAATTAAAAAGCATTTCTGATAGAAATTGAATTCGCAACATTTTTATCTTTTACGCTGTATTTAAGGTCGATACTATAGCAATTGCTTTGGTATTGTTGTTCATCAATTATACGTACACCCAAACGAATTACTTGATTGTTATAAATATTACTCATACGAATTACCGGTAATGTGATTGTACCTGAAGTACTATTTGGATCTATAGCGTTATCACGAAAACTCGATAATAAATTTAAAGTAACAGGCGTCTGATCGCCATTTAAGTAGATAGTGGCACTACCGTTTTGAAGATCTCCCTCTTTATCAGAAAAAGATAGAGCTAAAACTATCGCCCAAGGGTCGTCCGGCATTGGATGATCAATTAGCCATATCCTTTCAATTTTTGGAGATGATGGGGTATTAGTTTGACCATCTGCAGGCGGGCAAGCATCCTGGCCACATCCGATCAATATGGATGAGAATAAAATAAAAAAAACAATCAAAGGTTTTTTTAATTGGGCTAAAAAAAATCGTAAATTCATAACATGTTCAACCATTTACCCACGCCCCCTTTACCGCTAGCAATAACAATTAAGTTTTTGATCGAATTTGTCATGTTAATCATTTTAAAAATACTTTGTTTTTAAAAAGATAGTGTTGAGTGTTGAATTCAATGTGCTATCGGCACTAACTACGTTGCCGACATTGATGGGTCAACTAAAGAAACATAATTCTAAATCGAATTACCTAAAAAATTTAAAAAAAAGAGAAAAATTGTGGTTTTAATCGACACGCAAACAAATCTTGACCAAGAATTAAAAGTGGCAAAAAAATTAGCAATAGCCGCTGGTGAAATAATTCTTGAACATTATAGTCAAAAAATATCAGTTCAATTTAAAGATGTGAGTAAATCAGATCCTGTTACTCAAGCTGATAAAGACGCTAATCAACTAATTGTTAATGGGCTAATCGCAGAATTCCCTCATGATGCCATATTAGCAGAAGAATCTCCGCAATCTGATGAACGATATAGTCGGTATAGATTATGGTGTGTTGACCCGCTTGATGGTACGCGAGAATTTATTGAACGTAATGGGCAATTTGCGGTTATGATAGGTCTTGCAATTTACGGCAAAGCCACACTTGGCGTTGTTTATCACCCTACTAGCGCTACATTATATTGGGGAGTTAAAAGCCAAGCTTTTCGACAGCATAAAGATGAACATCCGGTAGCTTTATCTTCAACTAAAAATACAGATCTAAAACAAGCCAGAATAATGGTTTCTCGCTCACATCGCTCACAAAGCGTAAGTCGCGTAATAAAAACACTCGGTATTACAAAAATTGAACCTCATGGCAGCGTGGGTCTAAAAGTAGTACGTATTGCAGAAGGTAGCGCTGATGTTTATTTATCGCTTTCAAATAAAACACAAGAATGGGACGCTTGCGCATCAGAAGCAATCATTACTGCTGCTGGTGGATGCATGACTGACGCATTAGGAAAACCATTGTTGTATAATAAAACCGTGCCCAATACTCCGCATGGCATGCTAGCGACAAATTCGCTGTTACATAAACGATGTGTAGACGCAGTTATACCACTTGCACAAGAACGTAATTGGTATAGCGAGTAAAGCAAAACAGTTAGTCGTTATTAGTCTTATTGGCTGGTTTTGCTGATGGCTTTGGTTTTAATTTTGTGGCAGGTTTTGCTTGTGCGTCTTTGGCTTTAGTCTTTTGACTGAGTTCAGTTTTATCGAGTGAAGCTAATTGCCCTTTTGCGTAATTTCCAAATTTACCCCCTTTACGCTGAACTTCAGTAAGTACTTTGCGCGCTTCTTCTCGACGATTTAGAGCCGCCAAAGTAACTCCAAGTAGATAACGCGCCTCATCGATAACCGCAGCGTCATCATTTGATTTTATTATTGTACGCAGAACTGGCTCTGCTTCTTGATAACGTTTTTGACTCCATAAAGCTGCCGCTAAATAATAACGAGCCGCTGAAGCAAAACGACCATCAGGTGCAAGTTTAAGAGAACGTTGATATCCCATAATGGCACTGCTGTGATTGCTTTTGTTTTGGGCGGTACGTGCCAAACGATAAGCGCTTTCGGCTGCCTGATCACGCAAATCACTAACTCGCCTTTCAAGCAATTTTGCCTCAAGAGTAGTAAGCTGCGATAACTCAATATCTTCTAGCAAATCAACCGCTTCTTTTTCTTGTTTATTGTCTAATAAGGTTACTAACTTGACCGCACTTGCTGCAGCTTTTTTGCGAAGATTGCGCTCTTTTTCGATTTCTTTTTCACGTTGTTTGGCATGTGCTAACGCTTTTTCTGCTTTTATTTTTATATCAGTAGTAGCTTTTTGGGTACTTTCAAGTTCACTTTTTAACGAACCAACAAGAGCGCTGTGAATTACGAATGCAGCAATAATAATTGCTGTGGCTACAATAATATGCACGCCAATACTAGCAATGCGAGTTCGTCGTTCAAGTGAATCGAAACGCTTTTGAAAACTTTTAATTTCGATTGAAAGGTTTTTAACCTGATTATCTGTTTTAATCGCTTGATTGCGTGCCTCAATGATTTCGCGGCGTAACTCAATCAATTCTTTGTCGGCATCAACCATAAAATTGCCTCCTGCTTACTTAAATAAAAACCCGACAAGAAAATCAGGTGCTTGTACTAACATTTAGACTCAAAGGTGCCAAACGATAATAATAATTTTTTTTGTTTATCGATATCTAAATCGATTTTAATATACAGGTATCACTATGAACGCAGATTCTGAAGCGACACATTCGACAGCCAATAAACCACGACGTCCGTGGCTTGCGGCGCTGCTAGCTATTGTTTCTCCCGGTCTGGGCCATGTTTACTCAGGTAAACCGTACTTAGGAATTACAATATCTCTAGCTCGTTGGTTCCCTATGTTAATTGTAATGACGCTTGGCACATTGCTTAATTTGGCTAAATGAAAAAGCTGTAGCTTATAAGCCTTGTGAAACACCTCAACTTATTGTGAACGAATCTAAACCAGGCGGTGAACCAATACCGGTTACTGCTAATTGCTACAACGAGACTTTGCCATCAGGCAAAACCTATAAAATACTGAGGTCGGTTGAAACAGAATATGTAGCTACTGACTACGGACCCGAAGTCGTTCCCAAAGGGCATGTATTTGTGCTCGGCGATAACCGTGACAACTCTTGGGATAGTCGCATGTGGGGATTTGTTTCTGTAGAGAACATCATTGGCGAGCCTGCAGTTATTTGGTGGTCTGTGGATCCCGTAGATGGTAACTTCAGATGGAGTCGAATAGGGCAGCGACTTTCCAACGAATACGCCGACACAAGAACAAACAACAACGACACAATATAACCCCTATAGCCCATATTATGAAAGCGCACCTTCGGCGCCATCTGATCCATATTCAGTATCTGTACCGACTCAAAACTCAAAAGATACTGAAGATACCAACGAACAACAAAGCAACAATGAAAGCGAGAACAGTTACCAACCTACTCATTCATATGATTATTATTAGTGCTATTAATAATTAACTTTGCATTATAGATTTGCAGCTAGTCAATAGACTACAACCCCAAAATTCATTTTTTTAAGGTTGTGGGATTTTTTAAACCGCCGCCATTATAAATGACATAAAATTTCTTTTTTTTAAAAGCGATTATAGAAGTGATGCGATTTTTATAATAAGACAAAAACGCAGTTATTGATAAAAAAGCCAACTTTATAATGTAGTTACGGTACCGTAACATCTACCTGCAACCCTGGCGTTATGATGACTTTATCGATAGTAGGTATAATATCGATAGTATCTGTACCGCTTGTTGATCCACTTGTGATAGCCACCACTCCAGAGCTGACAGCGCTGTCATAGCCATAAATTTTAGATACAAGGTAGCATGGTGAGCTTGGACAAGTGCTGGCACATACAGTCGGAGTACTTCCTGCGGGCTGATCGCAGTACTGCTGTGTAAATGAAAGCCCTAAGTTATCAACTGACGTAGGGCTATATAAAATTTTGGCAGTGACAAGGGCCATCTCTGGTTGTGTTGCAAAAGTAGCCGCCGGTGAGATAGGATTTTGATTTCGGTCCATAAAATAGAAGGTTGACATTTTACTGCTAGAGGCTGGAATCGATTGCGTATCAGGAGCAACAGACGAAAACCCAGTTGCGAAAACAGGTATCCCTGTGTAAAGCACGCGAGTCTCAGTCCAGAGAGTAGTATCTGAATCCCATATTCCATTGGGCATATCCCAGGTGTTATTGCCATTTAAGTCAACGAAATATTCATTAGTATCAAAGGCACCATCATCATCAGCATCGATAAATGGTTCACCTTGATCAATAAATGGCTCACCTGTATCCCAGTAACCATTACCATTGCTATCAACGAAGCCTTCTTCCCCTGTGGCCATTACTATAATAGTTGATAGACCATCACGTTGATTATAAGTAGTAACTCCACAGACATCGCTTCCTGAAGGATTGTCAAAACTCAATTCACCATCTGACGTAAACGGCGCAACATCAGCCGGAAGACCATAACCGGTAACCGCTATCGTATTGGTTACAAAACCAAGCGAGCTTGTTTGGTCAGTTCCTTGGGTGGGGTCATATTGCCCAGTGGCTACTGGCTGACCTGCGGCCCCGGCTTCGCTGGCGAAGGTGACGAGTAGCGATTTGCCAAGTACATTGTTGAATCTATCGGCAAAATAGGATGTGCATTGTATAGGGCTCTCTTTGCCAGCGTAGAATGTATGTAGACAATCAGTGTCCATCAAAGCAGGTATATTTTTAGGTGTGCAATCAAGAGCAATGTGGGCACCATTTACTTTTGCCCCGACGATGGCAATGTTTTGAATGGTGAAATCTTGAGTTGTACCACCAGCAGAGGCAGTAGCTATAACAGATACTAACCCAGCTACAGTACCAGAATAGAGGTTTACATATGCTAAACCAGTAGTGTCAGGTTGATCAGTAGGTGACGAGGTTTGGGTTTGATAGCCAAGGCATTTATTTGCTTGTAGGCACATGCTAGGAATATCGGCAGTCCAAGGTGTTGAGATACTTGAACCACCAAGGCGTTGGTGTTGAAAACGCACTGCTAGCCCATCTGGATAGGGATTCTGCTCAGTATCAAGCAACATCACACTGATTAAATTTTGTTCATTCCATCCAGAATACTTCACTCCCATTACTTGGTTTTGAATCGCCTTGACTTGAATTGAACCGAGCGCTGGCATTGTAACCAACGCAGAAATACTTATTTGCGGTAGTAAGGTAAGGGCAGCAGTGATAGTTGCAACTCCGGCGTTAGCACTAGCTTTATAGGTTACCTCCGCGATACCGTTAGAGTCAGTAACAATTGTCGTTGTTGTGGGAGTCGTAGAGTTTACTATAAAAGTACTAAGATTAGTCGTTAGGGTTATATTGGTATCAGCCTTAGGTTCACCTTGATAGGTAAGGGTTGCTGTTATAGTCGTTGTTGCCCCTCCGTCAGCAGGTAATCGTTTGCGCTTAGGAACCAATGTAAGTCCATAACCTGACGTTGTGTCAGTACAAACATTGTTTTTGCAGATAAAGTTAGAAGAGTTAGTTTTGCAGGTCTGATCAGCACAATCAGAATCAGCGCAATCAATATTAGTATCACAATCATCGTCAATGTTGTTATCGCAAATCTCGGTCGTTTGGGTTGGTGTACATGCTATGGCAACACAAACCGAATTCTGGCAAGTGCCTGCTGCTGAATTAATGAGACATGATTGCGCGTCACAGTCAGAGTCTTCGCAATCTGTATTGCCATCACAATCATCGTCAATGTTGTTGTTGCAGATATCAGTCGACTTGGTGGGTGTACATTCTTCAGTGACACAAACTAAATTCTGGCAAGTGCCCGCTGTTTTATTAAGGATACAAGCTTGGGTCGCGCAATCAGGGTCAGCACAGTCAATATTGGTGTCGTTGTTGTCATCAATGCTGTTGTTGCAAATGGTTTCGTAGCCGATAAAGCTAAGTGTAATACGACCAGTGACCTCATTAGCATCAGAAGCGGTTACAATAACATTTCCGGCACAGGTCGATGATGTATGTGCATTACAGACCGTGAGATCAACAAAACCAGATCTGCCATTTATGGTCGCTGATGTAGTACCATCTGCAAATGTACCTTGCTGAGTCCTTAGTGATATAGGCGCACTTGTGGCGCCATCAACATTGATGGTCACTTTGTTGCTGCCATTGGCCTTCACACCATAGATCACTTCAGAAACTCCTCCTGATAATATGGTTGCAGTAACAGTTAGCTTTGCGGTTGATGAAGAAGACGACCCCGAGTCACCACAAGCAGTAGCGATACTGAAAAGCGTGATGATAATCATGTGGGCAGTTTGGCGCATAGTTATACCTTTATGATTGTCATATGAGTTTCTTTAAGATTAGCTGTAAAGTAAAGAAATATTATACAGATTGAGAAGAACCGAAAATTCAGAAATTGAAGTAACCGGCAAGCTATCGATATCAGAAAATAAAATTTGGTCGGGGCGACAAGATTTGAACTTGCGGCCCCTTGACCCCCAGTCAAGTGCGCTAACCAGACTGCGCTACGCCCCGAACCTTTTGCGACCCTATAGACGAGCAGGATTGATAAGGTCAACAATTATCTCTACTGGCTGGCTAATGTTACCCACAGGCATGCTGCTATGCTAAAGTCTGCTTACAGCATACATGTTTATGGTTATAAGCAAATGAAAAGTAAAGTCTAACAATATATATATTTGGTAACTAGCTGTAATATAAAATAAATATGCAGTGTTACCTGTATGGTGGTCAGTAGCCTGAAATCCTAAAAATGATATGTAGGATATACCATAATAGTCCGGTTTCTCTAGGTTTTGCCTGTGGATAACCTGTGCGCGAATGTTATTAACTGATTTCTTTTATTTAATTGCGGATGCTTAATTACAAATTCAAGTATTTGCGTTAGTGTCTCCCCTACTTCACGTCCTACAAACCCTGCGGCAACTAAATCATTTCCAGTAATTGCCAGTTGTGAGATTTTCAGCGGGAGATTGCGATTAATCGCTCTTTGAGTACGGCGTGGAAATTCATGGTATGAGTGCCAAATACACGCTGCAATTTTTGCAGAAGTCTTTGCTGTTGCAGCGTCAATTTGTGATAACCAACAACGCAATGAATAGCCTTTAGGTGGGCTATTATCGGTTAAAAGGTTTAATGCTTTTAAGTTCTGCTCAACTTCGCGAATAACTTGGTTGCCTGCTCTCCAACGACGTAATATTTCACCTGCTATGTTTGGGGTTAGGTTTGCCAACATTGCCCAAGCGGTAAAGCGTTGCCACGGCTGATTTGCTTTTATATTATCAATAGCCTTAAGACGCGTTGGTTGAATCGTCATCAATTCTGGCGCCAATTCTTTTAATAAACCTGTATGCCACAATTCCCTGATACACGCAGAAAAAAATGGAGCTGCAGCCAACAAGCGACTCATCTCATCACGTTTGCGTTCCCATGAGACTGCTAAAAAAGTATTAATTGCTTTGGGTATTGCAGCTCGTGTTGTTTTTTCAATACGAAAAGACAACACTCCAGCAAAGCGCACAGCTCTTAATATGCGTAAACCATCTTCGTTAAAACGAGTTGAAGGATCGCCAACACAACGAACTACTCCTTTGCGCAAATCAGCAACACCAGCAAATGGGTCAATTATGCGTTCATTGATAAGATCAGCAGCAATAGCATTAATAGTAAAATCGCGCCGAGTTAAATCTTCATTGATATTAGTGTGAAACTCGACAGCGGCAGGTCGGCGTTGATCTAAATATGCGCCATCACGACGAAATGTCGTAACTTCAATAGGTTCTCCATCAATAATGACCATAATCGTGCCATGCTTTTCTCCTGCACGAACAACTTTAGAAAATAGTGAGGCTACTTGCGATGGTAGCAAATTGGTCGCAATGTCCCAGTCATTAGTTCGTCGCCCAAGAAATACATCTCTAACTGCACCACCGACTAAAAATGCTTGTCCGCCTGCTTTATGTAAGACCTTAATGACCTGGCTTACGTTGGGCGGGAGCCATCTTTTAAGCCGTTTTATCGCAAAACGTTCGCTTGCTATTCTATGAATCGTTTTGCTTATAGTGGTCATTTTTTAACCTTAACTCATAATGATATTGATTCAGTATAAATAACTCGCAAAGAATATATATGTTAATAGCTAATTTATTCTTTACGAGTTTGACTTTATCATGCTGGTCATCACATACTTATGAAAAAATATTTTTCTTAGGACATTCTAATTATGCGAATTCTTAGACTATTTTTTCTTTATACAACACTTTTACTCACTACCTCCATTGCAATGGCTCGTACTATCGACCCCGGTACGTTTAGTGTCTCCGGTGGTATTGGTCCTACCATACGTTATGGTTCTTTGCTTGATGCTGGTCGAGCTTATTTTCTAATACAAACTCAAGGTGAATATTCCTTCAGTTCACAGTACAGTGCGGTTACTGATTTATCATTAGGTTTTGGTAGCAGTTACCCTGTCCGCTTTCACATCGGTGGGCGCTATCGCTTAACAGATTTTGATTTACCGATTTATCCTTATGCTCAACTACAATTTTCTTTGGGTAAGCTATTCAATGTATTGGGGGCTAATCTTACCTTTGTTGGTGCACGAGTTGGCGCAGGTGCTGATTACTTTCTTACAAAAAATATTGGAGTTGGCGGTATAGCAACACTTGATTTAGGTTCTACTACAGGTATTAGACCAGCTTTCTATGGCGTTACTGATATTTTGATATACGCCACTTACACTTTTGATCGACCGCCATTATCACCGGCAGTCTTACGATGAGTCGATACATTCAGAAATAGATACCGAAAGCGACTTAAAATAATCAGTAGGGTTAGGGTGCATGTACATCATTATGGCATTTCTTTGGAATCTACCGCTAGTCTATTACTCCCTTGCCGAGCACCCTATTCAACATCTCAGCCAACTCATAAATAAGAAAGGGTTTTTTAATAAGACCCTGTGCACCGGCATCCAGCATTTCTTGCACGTCGCTGGTCAGACTGTATCCCGAATCGATTATTGTAACAATATTCGGATTAATTTCTTTCATTTTCATGAAAGTCGTTTTACCCCCCATTTCAGGCATTATGACATCCAGAATTACAGCATCAAAAGCAGCGTACTGCTCGCGATAAATTCTAATCGCATCTATTCCGTTATCAACCGTTGTCACCTGACAACCAAGCCGTTCCAGCATTGCACCGACAGCTTTTAGTAGGTATCTCTCATCGTCAACAAGCAGGATATTCGCTTTAATAGCAGGTAAAGCATCAGCTATTGGGAGTTTAATCTCCTCTTCCACTTCAGGACAAGATATACAGGGAAGAAAGAGAATCATTTCGGTTCCCTTACCGGGAATACTGGTAACTTCAACTGCACCACGATGGTTTTTAACCGTGCCGTACACAGATGCCAGACCCATCCCGGTACCCTTGCCATATTCTTTAGTAGTGAAAAATGGTTCGAATATCCGTTTTCTAACATCTTCAGTCATTCCGAGCCCGGTATCCGAAACACAGATCCTGATATATTTCCCTTGTTCTAGTTTGAATATATTATTTCGTGTGAAGTCCCCATCGACATCAACTATCCCGGTCTCAAAAAGTAGCTCGCCTCCTTCAGGCATTGCATCCCGCGCATTGATACCCAAATTGAGCAGCACACTTTCTAGCTGAGAAGGATCACCCAGAGTATAGGAATTTCCGGCCTCTAAATGGGTTATGATTTTTATATTCTTATTAATACTCCTTGCGAGTATTTCAATTGTTTCCAATATAAGTTTGTGAACATTAACCGATACCGAAAGGTACTTGCCCTGCCGAGCAAATGCGAGCAACTGGGAAGTCAGTCCAGCAGCACGCTGTGTCGCCACTTTGATTCCATCAAGATAATTCGTTACTTTAAAAGAGGCATCGCTAAGCTCAAGTTGAAGAAGATCAGTGTATCCAAGAATTCCACATAATTGATTATTAAAGTCATGCGCAACACCTCCCGCCAGAAAACCGATTGCCTCCATTTTCTCCGATTGCCGGATCCGTGCTTCCATCTCTTTTCGTTTTGATATATCCCGCGTGAAAGTGCAGCTGTATTGTTCCCCTTCAATTTCAATATAATTTGCGATCACTTCAACGGGGACGATTAGTCCGTCCTTAGTCAAATGAGTAGTCTCGATAGTCTGTATTTTGTCGCTGACGGTAACCCCCCAGACCGAGTCCCAAATTTCCTGCGTTAATCCCGGATTAATATCCATAATATTTAAATTGAGTAACTCATCTTCAGAATATCCGAGTTGTTTACAAGCTGCAGTATTAACGTACACAATACTCGCATCTCTCGCGATCAGAAAAACCCCATCGGACAAGCTTTCAACTGCGAATGCTGCAAATTGTGCCAGATGTTTCTCTTTAAAAATGCTTGTAGTTAGCTCTCTCATATTCATCTTTCAGCGAAATAATTAACACATGATTAAGCGACATTGAGTAGAGTTTTCATCTAAATAGACGATTGAAGACATATAGTCTATAGAAGAATGTAGACGCTTTTTGTTGTAATAAACCTCCATGTAGTTGCAGTTAATATTAGCCCTTCAAAGGTGTGATTTAAAAGTGTCAGGTACCATTTAAAAGCACTGTAGAAAGCAGAATGCTATAAAGCGGTTTTTTACATCCCTAAATTTTTACGTTGGTAAAATTTGTGGCGTTTAAAAAAAGCGATCAGCATTGCAAGCAACATCCATAGCAATCCGGGCATTGATTTGCCGCTATTGCTACTATTGCATGAATAACTACTGGTAACCATAGTCGGCGAGTGCTCTTGGTTTGGCGAAGCTTCGGTTGCAGGTGAAACTTCAGTTATCGGTGAATCTTCGGTTATCGGCAAATCGTCATTAGCATCAGCGCTAGGCTGATCATTGTTGCCTGGTTCTATTTGCTGAATTTGTTGCGGGCAATCACTCGTATCATATTGATCAGTTAAACCATCACAGTCATTATCTTTACCATCAGTACAATTCTCAGGCTGTGGCAGCACTTCGTTTGCGCAGGTTGTTGACCAATGGCCATCCACACAATACTTTGTTCCTGAATGACACTCACCGATATCTCTGCCACTTGTACCAGCATAACATGAGTGTTCCTGCATAGGCGTACACTCGCAACCTTCATCAGCGGTCCCATTACAAAAAAGAATAAACCATAAATAATAGGAATTAAAAAATGATACTTCTAACACACCAACCAACGGCAAAAATGGCGAGTAAAATATTGCCACAAACTATAATCACAATAAAAGCAAGAACCAATGGACCTAATATCAATATTTCAGCGCCATAACATGCATTTAAAAAAGCCAACCCCGATAAAATTAGCGCTATAATTTTTAAATTGTCTAAACTAAAATAGTGTTGCGACTCATTATAATCGCCATATCCTTTTGCAAACATCCAATATATATAAAAAACCGATCATAACCAGTTATTATTAAAAAGCCAAATTATAAAATCTCAATAACTCTAATTACAATAATAAAGCTCGACGATTGACTATATCAGACCAATAAAGTACAAATAACGTGAATCTCTGGTACTCTCCTGACTGATATCATTTCCTCCTGTTGGTTTTTTGTTATCTTTCATGTGGTTCCAAATATAGTGAACTATTGGTAGTTCAAAAGGATTACTCTTGCGTTTTGATGATTTAAATTTACACCCACTTCTTCTCAACACCATACGCCAACAGGGTTATTTAATGCCTACTCCCATTCAGGCGCGCGCCATTCCCGAAGTACTTAAAGGACGCGACCTATTGGCGTGTGCCCAAACCGGTACAGGCAAAACCGCGGCTTTTGCGTTGCCCATATTGCATAGACTTTTGCAGCATCCAAGAAAAGGTCACTTGCCACGGGTGTTGGTATTGGCACCTACGCGTGAGTTAGCCACACAAATAATTGAAAGCTTTGCCCTCTATGGGCGTGGCTCTGGCTTGAGTGGTACCGTTATTTTTGGAGGTGTTAGTCAAGGATCACAAATTCGCGCACTCCAAGAAGGTATTGATGTGCTTGTGGCTGCTCCTGGTCGCTTGCTTGATCTGATGGATCAAGGATATGTTAAACTTTCTAATATCGAACACTTTGTTCTCGATGAAGCTGACCGTATGCTCGATATGGGATTTATAAAACCAATTAAGCGGGTTCTTGCGGTATTGCCTCCCAAGCGACAAAATTTACTTTTTTCAGCCACCATGCCTGCAGAAATACGCGAGCTGACCAAGCGTTTGCTAAATGATCCAATACACATAGCTGTAACGCCTGTTGCCTCCACTGTTGATCGTATCGACCAGCGGGTATATTTTGTAGCTAAAGCCCGTAAAACCGATTTGCTTGCCCATGTGCTGACCGACCGTTCGGCGGATCGGGTCATTGTTTTCACACGCACGAAACATGGCGCTAATCGCTTAAGTGGTAAGCTACAAAAAATGCTTATAAATGCAGAGGCTATTCATGGCGATAAATCACAAAATGCACGACAAAAATCTTTGTTGCGTTTTAAACAGGGTGACACACGAGTATTGGTTGCAACTGATGTCGCCGCCCGAGGTATTGATGTTACTGGCATCAGCCACGTTGTCAACTTTGATCTCCCTAACGAACCTGAAAGTTATGTACACCGTATTGGTCGTACTGCCCGTGCTGGCGCTAGTGGTCTTGCGCTTTCATTTTGTGACCAGGATGAGCAACCGCTTTTACGCAATATTGAGTCGCTAATTAAAACCATGGTGCCAGTTGAACACTCACATCCATTCGTCGAGGTCAAGCAATCGCTATGCAATAAAAAACGTAATGCAAAAAAACGCAGTACTAAACACTACAATAGCAAGCCACAGTACGCATAAATGATATTATTATTAAGGTGAGTTCAACCACAGCACCTGCAGCCCCAACTAAAGCCATATAATTGGCGCCACAACGATGACAGGCGAAAAATGGCAATCTTATAGTTTAACCATAGCAACGGGATCGCTAAACCAAGTAACGTATTCGTCTTCAATAAGTTGCTCGATGACTATCTACCGAGTGCCTTTTTCATGGCCTCGAGGCGCTGCTTAATTACCTCGTCATCATTTTTGAGCACATAACCGACCACAAGCATCACCATATTTTTTCCGTGCTTCAGTAGCGTTTTTTACAGCTTTCATGTCCTCCAGAGCCTTGTTCATCTCCGCGGTAGCATCAGCACGCTGATCGGCTGGCAGATTAACCAGTTGTTCCTTCATTTGCTTCTCTATGTTGTTCAACCTTACTTATTGTGGCTGATCGATTGGCAGCGGCGGCGGTGGCAGCTCGGTGCCCGAAACCAAGAGATAGCTGAAGCCCGCATTGCGACCGGGATCGTTACGCACGAGCTGCATGAACTGATTGAATTCCTCGGTGCCTTGGATCACCTGGCATCCCGCGGAGCTATGCCCCACTTGCGCGCCGTCTCCGCTTTGATGGAACCAAATGTCCCACCACGAAGGGGCATAGCGCTCGTCGCGCTCACCGGAATCGATGGTCCCGTTGGTGTCGCCGTTCACTCCCCACTTGTCAACGTTGACCACCAGCGGCTTGGTCTGCGCCAAGATATAGCCGCTGTTGTCCCCGCGTGTCGTGTCGGTGGTGTCCAGACTGAAGGCGTTTTGATAGTAGCCGTCTGAGAGCGCGAGGATGCCTTGGTTCTCGCTCGCAGGATTGACCGCGACGGTACCGTCTTCGTTTACCTTATAGCGCCCGCTCGCGTAATATTCGGGCTCACGCATAGTATAACCGTAGCTGCCGTGGTTCTGCTCATTCCAGACCCCAGGCTCCACCGAGCCCGTGAAGGGATACACATGTTTTTCGCCGTTTTGCATCACTACTACATAGATCGTATCATTATACTGATTGCCGGTATTGGGCACGGTGACGCCGTTCTGCATGCCGCGCACGCCGATGATGTTGACCTCACCCTCGCCCATACGGAAGGTGCCGCCGCGATCGTTCACCAAATTTTGGAAGTAGTCATATTGCTCGTCCTGGCTGAGCTGCGAGATATCGATGGTACGTTGGCTCGCTGCAACCGTGTTATACTCGGCGATGCTATTGGCGGTGATGCCGCGGCTGGCGATCGTGAGAAAGTTATTTACCTGCTGGGTTGCCAGGGTGCTAGCTTGCGTGCGCAATCGCGCCAAGTCATTGTATGAATAGAGTTCGGTGTTATTGCCAATGACGCTCTGATAGGCATCGTTATAGACATAGTCCATAGCATCATCCATATTCATATAAGCGATATCCGGCGGGAGGTCGGAGGGATTGACCCTGGGGTTTTCCGGAGGATCACTGACCCGCACGCGATTGACCGTACCCGTGGTGTCAGCGGGAACAAAGGCCGCGTCGGTCTCATCGAAGTTGGCATCCAATATCGCGCCCTGCCCGGTACTACCAGGCATCCACGCGCCTTGCCAGCCGTCTTGCTTGGCCTGATCCATGGCAAGCAAGGTAGTGGAGTCAACGGTGCCCAGAAGATTATTATCTTGCAAGTACTGATATTGCGCTGGCCGATTGGTGCGCATGTACTGCTCTTGAAAAGCGCGCACCGCGGCCTCGGTGGTCTGATCGTACTGGTAGCTGTCAGCTGCGACGCTGGCATTTGGCGGCCCAAACGGCCCCCAAACATGCAATGAGAACAGCGTCAGCTCTACATCACGCACGCTCGCCCCGTTGCAGCCCTCGCTCATGGGAATACCGTCGCCGCCAGCGATCGATACGAATAGTGGGTTGGTGTTAAGCACTCCCAACGTACCCGTATAGCCGTCGATATATCCCCCAGAGACGGCATCGGCAGAGAGCATCTGCTGCGCGGCGGTCGGCCCGACCATGTTGGTGAGCGCGGTTTGGATCTCTTGCTCGGAAAAGCCAGCGGCCTTCCAAGCATCGATCATCTGCACTCCAGCCGTGGTAGGTATGTTGGTAGAGCCTCCTTCGCCATAGCGTGTCAATAGACCGGTACTCCGCGCGTACACCTCGTTATTTAGCCCGTCGATACGAGGGGTAAGCTCGGCGAAATCTTCGGCACTGAGCGATAGTCTCGGCGGCGCGAGCTCGCCGTCCTGCAGCCGCGGCAAATAATTGGCCGCGGTTTGCAGATCCGCGCTGGCTGCGTTGCTGGCCGTCATCGCCCTAGCATAGTCCTGTTGTGCGCATGCCTCAGGATGGCGTGCGCGCTCCGCAGCATTTTCCGTATAGTTATCGCGGATCTGCTGTAGCTGCGCGTTGGCTTGAGTAAGCTCGTCTTGGGCTTTTTGCGCCTCGGCCTGTGCCTGCAAGGCTTCAGCTTGCATTTCCTGCATCTGGCGTTGTGCCTCGGCATAGCGCTCTTGTGCCTCATGCAGCTTTTGGGCATCGTCATGCAAAGCTCGTTCTAGCTCTTGTTGGGCATGCGCTAGCTCGTTTTGTGCCTGCGCCAAATCATTTTGCGCGCGGCTGAGTTCGCTCTCTTTTTGCGCCAGCTCGTTTTGCTTGCTTTGGATCTGACTTTGTAGGCGCGCGACCTCATGATCGTATACCGCTAAAGCAGCGCTATACGCTGCGCTGTCGAAGACGCGGACGTTCACCGTGTGCTCATTGGGTGGCGTGCCCTCAGTGTGCTGCTCGGTCTTGTAGTAGTTGTTGGGGTTGGGAGGCTTAAGTGCGCCCAGCTCTTGTTGCAAAATAGCGATAGCCTCTTGAATGACGGCCATGGCCTCTGTAATGCTGGTGATTCTCGAAGAGATATTGTCTATACGCTTCATCGCCGCATCAACCGCGCCTTGTGCCGCGGCGGCGGATCCACTGGTAGTCACGGGTGGGGGCGGAACAGCAACAGGATATGGTATGCTGGTCATGGTTGGTTTCCTTTTACCAACACCTATACAATTCCCCGCCACTGTGGCTGACAATTTATCAACCAGCGCGATATTTTTGCCCAAAAGTTGCTATGTTGTAATGTAAGCTCCCGATAAACGGCCTGTGAGCAGTCATCAAATAATTTTGCTAACTTTTGCTAAATGCAAAACAAATCACCAATAATAGTAGCAAGGGCCAGCAAAATATGTGAGATAATTTACGGTAATATTCACGAAATAATCAGCGGTAGTTCGGTATTAAGATGGCTAATTAGTAATTTAATCGATGATAGCAGTAGCGATAAGCGAGCGCTCGCGTACCCACTTATCAGGCAAAAGCTCGGTGAGTTTTTTAGCAGGCCAACCATTATCAAGACGTGTCAAGATATCAATCAGATAATCACGCACGTTAATGCCGCATTTTCTAGCCGATTGCACCACCGTATAAGCAGCAGCCAAACTACTGGCCCCAACACTGGAGCCAGCAAACAAATAATTTTTGCGGCCAATAGCAGGTTCGCGAATTTCTCTTTCAACCCGCCCATTATCAATTTCAAAACGTCCATCAGTAAAACAACGATTAATAAATGGTCTTTGATTTTTAGCGTAGGTAGCTGCATTAATCAGTGGGTTACTAGGCGAAACATTACGCAAAAAATCATCAACCCATTGATTAAATTTATCAAGCAGAGGCAGGGATTTTTCTTGCCGCAAAGCCAAACGCTCTTGTGGGTTGAAAGCAGCGTCTTTAGCCTCTTGTTCAATTTTATAAATATTTTTTAATCAACTCTAAGGGTTAGTGTAACCTATGTATCCGGTATCAAATGTTACCTATGTCTCCGGTATGGACCCTAAAAAACTTGGCGCCCCCGACAGGAGTCGAACCTGTGGCTTACAGGGATTAGGAATCCCCAGCTCTATCCATCTGAGCTACGGGGGCAACCAATAAAAGAGCTTCTAGGTGCAAATATATTAACTGGTCAAGAAAACAAAACGTTAAAAAATAAAATTCATGTTAGTTTAAAAATAGGTCAAATCTAAAAATAGTTCTTCTAGTTGTTTAATAACTTTTTGTGGCATGTCCTGTCGATCTGTCGTCGTAATTGTGCAAACGCCTTTAATGGCATTGACCAATATAACAGGGAACGTATCGCTAATTTTTATTGGTGCACTAATAAAAGGCATATATTTCCGAATAGCAGCCTCGCTTGTTGACCATACATGTGGATTATTTTCAGGTACACAAATAAATTGATTACCATCCCATCCAATAACCGCAGCCGAACAGCTTTCAAAAATTTCTTCGCCGTTAGCAGAAGTTAGTAATGTAGCTATTCCTAATGTTCTCACTGCATCGTAAGGATTGGGCGAAGCCGTTTTTGCACATGGCCCCACTTTCCCCAACAATGGCGAAGGTAAATAACGAATAGGCATACCATCATACAAACGCGACTCACCTCGTGGTTCTATACGCCAAACTTTATCCTCAGCCCATACTGAATAACAGCCCGGTTTTTTATCTTTGGCTAACTGTTCTAACGCAGCATCAGCGTTTGGTCCTGCCGCTTGTAGACGACGCATATGAAAGTCTTTTAGTACTATGCCTCTTTCGGTTAAGCGTAGGCTGGTGTATGGCATGTTAATGCCCCTAACTTTGTATATATTTCTTGCAGTTCTTTGCTGGCGTCTGAGTCATAAACAATACCACTACCAACTCCATAAACCCAAGAACCATTGCTAAAACTAGCTGTACGAATTAGCAAATTAAAAACAGAATGTTCCTTGTTAAAAACTATACCTAAGGTGCCACAATAAGCACCACGCACTGTAGATTCGAGCTTTGTTATCATTTTAAGCGCTGCTTGTTTAGGTGCGCCAGTTACTGAGCCTCCAGGGTGCAGTGCTGTCAATACATCAATGCTGTTAATCTGTGGTAATAATATGCCACTAATTTCGCTAACCGTCTGTACTGCATAGGGTAGTTTTAAAATTTGACGCTCACAGGTGACGCTAACAGAGTGTGGCTCACATATAGGCGTAAGGTCATTGCGTATTAGGTCGGTAATCATTGCCAATTCACAGCGGTCTTTAACACTGGCAACTAGGTCATTCACGCTTTGTGGTTGCATGGTGCCTTTCATTGGCTGTGAGATTATTTGTCGACCTTTAATACTAAAAAATAATTCAGGTGATGCTGAAACAAATTCAACTCCGTTGGGTAAGCGCACCCATGCCGCAAACGGCGCCATGTTCTGAGTATTCATGCAAGCAAACAGTGAGGCTCCACTAATATCACCATCAAGTTTTGCACGAATAGTATAGCAAACCTGATATACATCACCGGCAGCGATTGCTTGGCGTATTTGCGATATATTATCAATATAATTTAAATCAGCCAGCTTGGCTACTGGTAACACTACAGGGACATCAAATTCAAGGGTAATCGCTTTGCAGTCAGCAGGTTTAAAAATTTGCGCAGCATTTGCATTTGTTTCAAATGGCACAAACACTAATCTTAGAGAATCACCATTTCTACTAGATAATTTATCTATTGCGAGCTCTGACATCAACAAACAAACACCATCGCTAAACTTTGGTCCCAATAAAGCAAAAGATTCTAGCTGATCAATTTCGCTTAGTTTCATAGTAATGACTTAAAAAACGCACTTAGCATTTCTTTACCGAGTAAAGTAGCGTATGAATCAGGATGAAATTGCAAACCTGCTATCGGCAAACTTTCATGCTCAATAGCCATAACTAAACCATCATTAGTTGTCGCAATTATTCGTAGCGGGGCAACGACATTACTAAGCGCTAAAGAATTATAACGCATCACCGTCATTTCACTGATCAAACCAGCAAAGCTTCGTGAAGGGCTAAAGCATACTTGGGTTATAAGACCGTGTGCTGGTTTAACCCGAATTAATTTAGCATTAAAAGCTAATCCGATTGCCTGATGCCCTAAACAAATACCCAGGGTGGGCAGACGCAATTTTGCCGCAGCTTGCACCACCGCAATCAAACCTGCCCTAATCGGATCAGTCGGCCCAGGGCCGATAACCAGCAAATCATATCTATTAAGTATATTGTGATTATTTGCGACCTCGCGACCGCTTTTTATGTTAATTTGTTCACGAGCAAACGGCAAACGATCGATAAGATTCCACGAAAAAGAATCTTCATTTTCAAGAAACAAGACGCGTTGAGCACTTGCAGCGACGCCCATTTCAAATGATCGACGCTGTATATCTCGCCCCGCAAATAACGAGTCGATTGTAGCAATTATTCCCATTCAATCGTTGCGGGTGGCTTTGACGAAATATCATAAACCACACGATTAACCCCATGAACTTCATTAATAATGCGGTTTGAGATACGTCCTAATACTTCGTAAGGGATGCGTGCCCAATCTGCAGTCATACCATCGACCGAATCGACTGCGCGAACGGCAATGGCTTCTTCATAGGTGCGCCCATCTCCCATTACCCCGACAGAGCGCACCGGCAGCAATACGGCAAAGCTTTGCCACAACTTTTCGTATAAATTGGCAGCGCGAATTTCATCATTAATTATGGCATCGGCATGACGTACGACTTCTAATTTTTCGGCGGTAATTGGTCCTAAAATGCGTACGGCTAATCCTGGACCCGGAAAAGGTTGGCGCTGACATAAATGAGTCGGCAGACCAAGTTCAGCCCCAAGCAGACGCACCTCATCTTTAAATAGTTCGCGCAATGGTTCAATTAACTCAAGGTTCATGCGCTCTGGCAAGCCACCGACGTTGTGATGACTTTTAATAGTAACAGACGGCCCCCCTTTAGCGCTAACTGATTCGATTACATCAGGGTAAAGCGTGCCTTGAGCAAGATAGCGTGCGTTACCAATACGTTTAGCTTCAGCCTCAAATACGTTAATAAATTCAGCGCCAATAATTTTGCGTTTCTTCTCCGGATCGCTAACCCCAGCAAGTGCTTTAAGAAAACGTTCACGAGCATCGGCCACAATTAGAGGCACATGAAAAGCATGCTCAAAAAGCTCGCATACTTGGGCAGTTTCACCGCGGCGCACCAAACCATTGTCGACAAAAATACAAGCGACGCGATCCCCCAATGCACGTGCAAGCAAGGCGGCAACTACTGATGAATCTACTCCACCTGATAACCCACAAATAACACGTTCATTCTCGCCCACACGTTGACGGATTGCTTCAATTTGGGTGGTTAAAAAAGCGCCCATGGTCCAAATAGGCGCTAAATCACATACATTGAATAGAAAAGCCTCTATTATTTCAAGCCCACGAGGTGTATGGCTTACCTCTGGATGAAATTGCAAGCCCATGATTGGCTGGGTGCGATGAGCAATGGCTGCATATGGTGTGCTATCAGTGCTGGCAATCGCGACAAAATCGGCAGGCAATGCTTCAGTGCGATCACCATGACTCATCCAAACTTCAAAAGATTCGCCATCATTAAAAGCTTCTAATAATGCCTTACCAGCCTTACTGTCGGTTTTTTGACGTATTGCTTGAGCACGACCATATTCGCGATGTTGCGATGGAACTACTTTACCACCAAAATGCTGGGTTAATAGATGCTGGCCATAGCACAAACCTAAAATCGGCACTTGCATATCTAAAATTTTAGGGTCAGTTGTGGGTGCGTCTTGTTCATATACTGAAGAGGGACCACCACTAAGAATAATAGCCGCTGGTGCGAACTCAATTACTCTTGCTATACTAATGGTATTGGGATGAATTTCACAATAAACCCGCAGTTGACGCACGCGACGTGCAATCAGTTGAGTATATTGTGAACCAAAATCGATGATTAATACTTTTTGCATCGACATTTTACCTTTTACCTTTGTACCTTTTTACATACGATAATTGGGTGGTTCTTTAGTTACAGTTACATCGTGAACATGGCTTTCGTTTTTCCCAGCAGAGGTGATTCGACGAAAACGAGCTTTGCTATACAGGGTTGGCAAATCTTTAGCACCCACATATCCCATACCAGCACGTAAACCGCCAATGAGTTGCAGAATCATTGTAGCTAAGGCACCTTTATAAGGCACCATGCCTTCAACTCCTTCTGGCACTAGTTTTAAATTGCTAGCAGATTGTTCTTGAAAATATCGGTCAGCACTACCATCTTGCATAGCACCTAATGAGCCCATACCCCGATAAGATTTATAAGAACGACCTTGGTATAAAACAACTTCTCCTGGTGCTTCGTCAGTACCAGCAAAAAGACTACCTACCATTACTGTAGATGCGCCGGCTGCCAAGGCTTTGACAACATCACCAGAAAAACGAATACCACCATCTGCGATAATAGGAATATCATAAGGTTGGGCGGCACGAACACACTCTAAGATTGCTGAAAATTGCGGAACCCCAACACCTGCAACAACGCGTGTAGTGCAAATCGAACCCGGACCAATACCAACTTTTACGGCATTGACGCCAGCCTTAATTAACGCTTCAGTCGCTTGTGGCGTGGCAACATTGCCAGCAATCAAAGGTAATTCTGGATAATTGCGTTTGAATTCTTTAACCGTGTCGATCACGCCCTGACTATGTCCATGAGCAGTATCAATAACAATGACGTCAACACCTACATTAACTAACGCTTTTGCACGTTCAAGATTATCACTGCCAACACCAATGGCAGCCCCAACACGTAATCGTCCACGACTGTCTTTAGTTGCTGCTGGATGGCTTTCACTTTTCTCAATGTCTTTAATAGTGATCAGACCGCGCAAATGCATTTCGCTATCAACAACCGGAAGCTTTTCTATGCGATGTTTTTGCAGCAAGGCTTTTGCTGCTTTAAGATTAATGCCTTCAGAAGCGGTAATAACCTTTACGGTCATTACATCGCTCACCATAATATCGAGATTATCAACAAAACGAAGATCGCGATTGCTGACTATACCGACTAGTTTCTCGCCAGAAACAACAGGTATACCGCTTATTTCATGTTTACGCATTAACTCGCGCACATCAGCAACACGAGCATTAGGAGCAATAGTAATTGGGTCAACGATCATTCCAGATTCACTTTTTTTAACCCGTAATACTTCTTTGGCCTGTTCTTCGATCGACAAGTTTTTATGTATAAATCCCATCCCCCCTTCTCGTGCCAAAGCAATAGCCATACGGCTTTCAGTGACCGTATCCATTGCTGAGGAAACGATAGGAATACTCATTGATATTGGCAACGATCGCACTAAATGCGTATGTACGTTGGTTTCGCGCGGTAAAACATTTGAATGTTGCGGCTCTAACAAGACATCATCAAATGTTAAAGCCAATGGATAATCGAATGTAGCCGACATAATAGGCCTCCCAACAAGGTGGTCCTTTTACTCTGTTAATAATGATTTTGGCTACTGTTGATATAAAATCGGCAAAACTGTTTCGATCTCAATTTCGAGACCGAGATATACGCCAACAGCAGCACGAGCGTGATACGCTACTTCATTAAGTTGTGTCAAAACTCGACTATCAGTTATTGCTAATCCCAATATTTGTTCATCCCACGAAAAAGGCACAATTCTGAGGCGAAAAGCAATTTCGCGTGGCACCCGTTGAACAGCTTCTATTGCTGCTTTGTGTAAGCATCCTGCTGGTAATGCTGGGATATCTAAATGTTGGGATAGCATTTTTAAAAGTACATTGGGGTCAATATGACCTAGCTGCAACAGGCAAGTACCTAATAATCGGCCATTTTCGCGCTGGAGACGCAAAGCGTCGTATAATTGCGTTCGTGAAATAATTTCTTCACGAACCAGCATAGAACCTAAAGTTTCGACAGTAGACACAAGCATTAATGTACAAGCATTTATAACTTTAAAGCAAAGGATTGATTTATCGACTCTTATTTAGCAACAAAGGGTTGAGGGCTATGCTAGGGGTGTGATACAGGGCGCGCCTATTACTTGTGGCGCTATGTCTATATAGCGGGAGTTTATCATGCGTCTGTTAAAATTTGCCGTACCTCTTTTCATCACCACTGTTATGAGTGCTTCATCAACTCATGCTGCTAACGACAACTCCTTTAAAATTGGCTATGTTAATTTAGCTAGGGCCTTAAATGAAGTTGAAGATGGCAAAACAGCAAAGGCTAAACTAAAAACCGATTTTGATAAAAAGCAAAAAAAACTTGATAAGATGCAGAATGATTTAAAAGTAAAAAAAGAAGACTTCGATAAAAAAGCAGCAATGATGAATCCAGAAGTCAAAGCTAAAAAGCAAGAAGAACTGCAACGTAGTTTTGTTGAGCTACAGCGCACTTATATGGAGTTACAAAAAGAACTGAGCGAACAAGAAAGCAAACTTACAACAGAAATAGCTCAAAAAATTCAACGTGTTATTGATACAATTGGTGATCGCGATGGTTACCATGTCATATTAAATATTGGAGATACGGTTCTTTATTATAAACGGCATTTAGATCTCACCGATACTGTAGTGCGTGAATATAATCGCAAATTTTCTTCTAAAAAATAAATCGGCAATAAGGCCCCGCAATCATGGCCACAGTTGGTCAATTAGCGCTTCTCATCAACGGTACGGTTATTGGTGATGGTAAGCATAAAATTGAAGATGTCGCAGAACTCGGCAACGCTACCTCTGCGCATTTAAGCTTTTATGCAAACCCCAAGTATCAAGAACAATTTGCAAAAACTAAAGCTGGCGCTGTGCTCTGCCGTGAAATTGTAGAGCCGGCCCCGACTAATTTAATCATTTGCCCGGATCCTTATCTTGCCTTAGCCCATATAGCGACATATTTGCATCCTATACCCAGTTATCCCGTGGGTATTGAAGATGGGGCTCATGTAGCGCAAACAGCTATAATAAATGATACTGCGACAATACGTGTTGGTGCTATTATTGAAGCCGGTGCTCGCGTTGGTGCGCGAAGTATAATTGGCCCTGGTGTCTATCTTGGTCCCAATGCTGTCGTAGGTGATGACTGTTTCTTACATCCACAAGTTTGCATCCAAAATCGCTGCCAAATTGGCGATCGGGTTATTTTACATTCCGGTGTAGTCATTGGTAGTGACGGTTTTGGTTTTGCACCTGACCAACATGGAGTACGTAATAAAATTCCACAGATTGGAATAGTCGTTATTGAAAACGATGTCGAAATTGGCGCCAATACTACGATAGATAGGGCAACTTTTGGCGAGACCAGAATTGGCGCGGGTACAAAAATCGATAACTTGGTGCAAATTGCACACAATGTAGCATTAGGTGAGAATTGCGTAATTGCTAGTCAAACTGGCATTGCTGGTAGTACTAAACTTGGCAACCAAGTAATTATTGGCGCGCAAACTGGCATTGTTGGGCATATTCATCTAACTGATGGAATTATGCTAGGAGCTCGTACTGGTGTTTCAAATACTATTGATAAGCCTGGGATATATTCAGGTACACCAGCAATACCACATAACAAGTGGCGTAAAGTAGCGGTAATAAAACAATCTTTACCTGAACTGCGTCGTAGAATTATTGAGTTAGAGCAGCGACTTGCTGCATTAGAATGTCAGTCGAAGGCCTGACGTATAAAGCTATATAAGGAGTTTTTTAATGGCGATTCATCCAACGGCGATCGTGCATAAAGGGGCACAAATTGATTCATCGGCAGAAATCGGCCCTTTTTGTATCGTTGGTCCGAAGGTGAAGATTGGCCCGTATACTCGTCTGCTGTCTCACGTTGTGATTGATAATGATACTACTATCGGTGCGCGAAATGTCATTTATCCCTTTGCGTCTGTTGGTGGCACACCTCAAGATCTTAAATTTAAAGGTGAACCTGCTCAACTAATTATTGGTGATGAAAATGTAATTCGAGAATCAGCCACAATTCATATTGGTACCCAAGCCGGCCATATGGAAACGCGTATTGGCAATGGCTGCTTATTAATGGCATATATTCATATCGCCCACGATTGCATACTTGGCAATCGTATTATCATGTCAAATTCAGTAGGTTTAGCTGGGCATGTTACCATTGATGATAATGTAGTAATTGCTGGGCTTGCTGGCATTCATCAGTTTTGTCAAATTGGACGTAATGCCTATATTACTGGCGCTTCAATGGTTGCTCAGAGCGTACCACCCTTTTGCATTGCTAAAGGGGATCGGGCTCAATTAGTTGGGATTAATATCATTGGCCTAAAACGTGCTGGTTTTAATCGCGAAAAAATACGCTCACTTAGGCTTGCTTTTAATAGCTTATTTTATCGCGATCAAAATCAATATACCTTTGCAGATGCTTTAGCACGCACTGAAGCTGAGTTTGTGACAAACAATCCCGAGGTAAAAGAAATATGCCAATTTATTCACAATCAACAGCGTGGTATATGCCCTGGGCGTGCTGAACAAATTGATGCAGACTCTGATGATACATCCGCCGAATAATAGTGGATGTCCCTAACTTTATGGAATGAGCCGACAATGCTACCAATAAAAGTTGTAGTTGTCGGAGCTGGTCATTTAGGCGGCTTCCATTTACAAAAAATTGCTGCCGACGATAACGCTATCCTTGTAGCAATCGTCGAACCAAAGTTAGATAAGCACCATGACTTACGGCAAAAATATAATGTCCCTATTGTAGAATCATTAAATTCATTTTCTGGTACTGCTAATGCTGCGATAATAGCTTCCCCTACTTCCACACATTTAGAACTCGGTTTAGCTGCATTTGCACGTGGTTGGCATGTATTATTAGAAAAACCTCTAGCAGTTACTCCCGCTGATGGTGAAAAACTTGTGACTGCTGCGCAACAACAAGGCTGCCTTTTACAAGTAGGCCATATTGAACGCTATAACCCTGCTGTATCAGCAGCTCTGAGTGTAGCTGACCAGCCTGGATACATTGTTACTGAACGATTAAGCCCATTTTCAGGACGATCTACAGACGTTGATGTAATTTTAGATTTGATGATTCATGATTTAGATATTGTTGGTGCTTTGGTGGCCGCTCCTTTGGTAGAAGCTCGTGCTATTGGTGTGCCGGTACTAAGTCATAAGGTCGATATGGCTGCCGCACGACTAGCTTTTGCTGATGGTACCGTAGCACAACTTTCAGCAGGCAGGGCTTCCCTCGAACCTTCAAGAAAAATTCGTTTATTTACCAAAGAGCGCTATTTATCGATTGATTGTCAAAATCGTGAGGTTAAATCTGTACGTCGTTTGCCACCAAATCCAGATAGTGATTGGGCCCAAATTGAAGGAGAGCCAATAAATATACAGCCAGGTGATCCACTGGCGCTTCAAGATCACGATTTTTTAGAAAGTATAATAAATAAACGTCAACCACGAGTTGATGGTGTTGCTGGACTTAAAGCACTAAAACTTGCCGCAGCAGTAAAAGAAGCTATGAGTATCCCCACCTACTCTTCGACTGCAAAATAAATTAGACATGATTACCAATAAGCTCTCACTTCAAATTCCCAGTTTTAAATTCTCTGTTCTTTAAATCTTCATTTTTTTAACGGAGTATTTAAAGAACAGAGAATAAGGAACAGGGAATGAAAGGCGATGATACAGCTGATAACCAGCTATTTTTGCTGTAGATATCTTGAACTTTAC